>CAMYZK010000072.1 GCA_947303825.1 uncultured Prevotella sp.
CCACCTACGACCCCAGGATAATGATAGGAAAGCAGCGTTCCAAGAGTCACCGCGAACTGAGCAAAGACCCGTGGAAGCCGTTGCTCAACCGCAGCATCATGGGACAGTACCCACCCGGCTCCACCTTCAAGACCACGCAGGGCCTTACCTTCCTCAGTGAGGGGATAATAACCCCCAGCACTTCCTATCCCTGCTACCGTGGATTTGTTTATAAAGGACTGCGAGTGGGCTGCCACGGCCACGGCTCACCACTGCCACTGGTACCGGCCATCAGCACGTCGTGCAACGGATTCTTCTGCTGGGGACTGTACTACATGCTGGGCAACATGACGAAATACAAGACCGTGCAGAACGCCATGAACACCTGGCGCGACTACATGGTGTCTATGGGATTCGGACATCCGCTGGGCATAGACCTGCCTGCCGAGAAGCGAGGACTCATTCCCAACGCCGAGTTCTACGACAACGCACACAAGAACAAGCCGTGGACCGGCCTCTCGGTCATCTCCATCGCCATAGGCCAGGGAGAGGTTAACGCCACACCGCTGCAGATAGCCAACCTGGGAGCTACGATAGCCAACAGGGGCTACTTCATCACACCCCATGTGGTGAAGAAGATAGAGGGCGAGCCACTAGACTCGCTCTATACCACAAGGCGCTACTCCAAGGCACCCGCCTCGGCCTACGACTATATAGTGAAGGGCATGCGCTCGGCAGCCCTGGGAGGCACCTGTAAGGCACTGGCCCACTACGACTTCATGCCGTGCGGCAAGACGGGCACAGCCCAGAACCGTGGCCACGACCACTCGGTGTTTATGGGCTTTGCACCCATGGACTCCCCACAGATAGCCGTCTCGGTCTATGTGGAGAATGGCGGCTGGGGTGCCACCTACGGTGTGCCCATCGGCGGCCTTATCATGGAGAAATATCTGAAGGGAGAACTGTCTGAGGCTTCACAGCGACGGGCCACCGAGATACAGCACCGCCGCATAAGCTATGGCAGCGAAGACCGATGAAAATGAGTTACGAGGATAAAGAAAAAAAGGGCGTGATGCGCTCGCTGGACTACCTGACCATATTGGTCTATCTGCTGTTGCTTACCTTCGGCTGGCTCAGCGTGTGCGGTGCCAGCTATGACTACAGTGCCAGCACCGACCTGCTGTCGCTGTCTACGCGCAGCGGCATGCAGATAGTGTGGATAGGCACGTCGCTGCTGCTTGGCATGATTATTCTGTCGGTTGACAGCCAGTACTACGAGATGTTTGCTTACGCCTTGTTTGTGCTGCTGCTCCTGCTGCTCTTTGGAACCATCTTCAACCCCCACTCCATCAAGGGTTCCCGCTCATGGCTGGTCTTGGGCCCGGTGCGCCTGCAGCCTGCCGAGTTTGCCAAGTTTGCCACGGCCCTGGCCCTGGCCAAGTTCATGTCTGGGCGCGACTACGACATCCACAAATGGAAGGACTTCGTCAAGACGCTGGCCATTATCTTCACCCCCATGCTGTTCATCGTCATGCAGCGTGAGACAGGCTCCGCACTGGTCTATCTGGCTTTCATGCTTATGCTCTACCGCGAAGGCATGACCGGCTCGGTGCTCTTCACCGCCGTAGCCGCCGTGTTCTACTTTGTGGTGGGCATACGCTATAGCGAGGAGCTTCTGCTCGACACACCCACCCATGTAGGACGCTTTGTGGTGATGCTGGCCATACAGGTGTTCACCACGCTAATGATAGGCATCTACCACCAGAACCATTGGCGGCAGTCGCTCACAGCCCTGGCTATATGCGTGGGCACAACGGTGGTGAGCCTGCTCTTCTCACTCTATGTCATTCCCTTCAACATCTACTGGATCCAGCTGGCCGTAACGGTGCTGCTCGTAGCTTGGCTGCTATGGACTGTGGCCGAGACACGGCTGCGCACCTACCTGTGGATAGCCTTCTTTGCCGTTGGCTCGCTGGTCTTCTTCAACATGGCCGACTATGCCCTTAACAATGTGCTTGAGGAGCACCAGCGCACGCGCATCAACGTGCTGCTCGGGCTGGAGGAAGACCTGAAGGGAGCCGGCTACAATGTTCACCAGAGCGAGATAGCCATAGGCTCTGGCGGACTGCTGGGCAAGGGATTTCTCAACGGCACGCAGACCAAGCTGAAATACGTTCCCGAACAAGACACCGACTTCATCTTCTGCACCGTGGGCGAGGAAGAGGGCTTCGTGGGGGCCGCCGGTGTGCTGGTGCTGTTCCTCATACTCATTCTCAGGCTCATACACCTTGCCGAGCGCCAGCCTACGCGCTTTGGCCGCGTCTACGGCTACTGCGTGCTCTCGGTCTTCCTCTTCCATGTGTTCATCAACGTGGGCATGGTGCTGGGCCTTACGCCCGTCATAGGCATCCCGCTGCCCTTCTTCAGCTACGGAGGCTCGTCGCTCTGGGGCTTCACCTTCCTGCTGTTCATCTTCCTGGGCATAGACGCACGCCGCAACCTCACCGTGGCATAGCACATGAGTTAGCTACTGAGCCCCTGTCGGCACCATTAGCCTGTATTTTCTCCTACCCGAGCACCAGTAGAGAGGGGTGCGAAGGCTTCCCGTCGAGACATCAGATGTCCTGAAGGGAAATAATAGGCGTTCTGTGACCTTGCGGGCATACACAAAACACAGTGCGGGCATACACAAAACACCTTACGGGCATACACGAAACACTGTGTCAGTGTGCGCAAAACAGTCGGCTCAAAAATTTTTCGGCAATTATTTTGCACTGTTCGGTCTTTTTTGTATTTTTGCACCGTGCTTACCATCTATGGCGGGGATTCTTGATGAATTGTTACGAATTAGCACTCTGTAAAGAAAACGGACAACATACAGATAACAGACTACAATAAGAAAGTACATTTCATGTTAGAAAAGGAGTTTAAATATTACCTCGACCATCAAGAAGAACTATTACCAACATATAACGGGAAATACGTTATGATTGTTGGTAATAAGGTTGTTGGTGCTTGTAATACTATAGGCGAAGCCTACTATAAGGGGAAACATGAGTATGGTCTTGGCAACTTCCTTGTGCAGCTTTGTACGCCGGGCGATAGCGCATATACAGTGACATATCACACTCGATACAGATGACATCAGTTCCCTATACACAGACTTATCCCAAGCCAGCCCTTTGTATATCAACACTTTGCAAAATAAGTGAGCCTTATGATGCTATGATGGATACAGGGGAGCATCCCCCTTACATTGAATTATATACTACTCCCCAATCCCAAACCAGTGCCCCTATGTTGCTAAGGCAATAGCAGCAGCCCTTCAGCTCCGCAAGGCAGACAACAGACAATGTGATCCTGAGTCCTTTCTTGGGTAGAAATGGGCGGGGCTCGATGCCCCGTCCGTTTCTCAGACAACAGCGTAATATACTTTTTATTTTCTCAATTTTCCCGAACGAACTGCAACACCGAAAGGAAAACAAAGAGCATTATAACCATAAATGGAGCTTGCGCATAGCGTAGGCATATCCATAATATGGTTAGAGGTTGTTGAAGACCTGTTCGGGAATTATGTGAGAGGCCTGCGCTTTTCTTGTGTCCACAGGTGAGTGCGGATTCTCCTGTCACCGAGGACAAACATATTACTAACCAATAAAAACAAAGAGCAAATGAAAAGAACAATCTTACTTCTGGCCGGTACTGTGAGCATCAGCGGGACCACCCTGACGTACAAACCCAAGAAGCACCTACACCGCTGACTCGCCACACGCTGACCATCCCTGCCGGAGCGGTGAAGAACAAATGGGGCACGGGCAGCACCACGGCCTCGACGCAGCCCGTGAAGGTGACGGACGGCGTGAAGCAGGTGAGCTGCGGCTTGCAGACCACCGCCATCGTGAAGCAGGACGGCACGCTGTGGATGTGCGGCCGCAACGACCTGGGGCAGATTGATGACACGCGCACCGTACACAATACCTATATAAAGATAGCCGACGGCGTGAGCCAAGCCATCCTCCACTGGGGCTGCATCGACATAGAGAAGAGCGACGGCACCACCGAGACACGCACTTGGGATGAGAATGCCGACAGCCAGCGGCAGCCATCGCCCGTGAGTATCGACGACGTGGCTGATATGTCCTACGGCTGGCAGAACGCCATCGCCTTGAAGAACGACGGCAGCGTGTGGTGGTGGGATGCAGACAACCCGCTGAGCGAGGCCATTGCCGGGCGCAACCCGCAGCAGCTAGAGGGCATCAGCCTGCTAAACAACGAACTAACGCTGGAGAAGAACGCAAAGACAGTGATAGCCCACCGTCCCATGCCACTGCTTGCCGACTACGAGCAGCTGAAATGGCATAGCAACAACGAAGCCATAGCCACCGTGAGCGACCGTGGCGTAGTTTCAACACATAGTGACGGTATGGCAACCATAACAGTCACCATCAACGATGCCTGGGGACGAGACTATCATGCCGAGTGCAAGGTGGTGGTGGGCGAGGCACAGGCCATCAGCGATGCCGCCCGCGACGCTTGGCAGCTGCGTGTTGCAGCCCGCAACCACCAGCTGGTGGTAAGCGGTGTGCCCCAGGGACAAGCCATCACGGTATATACCGCCTCAGGTGCCTGCATCTGGCAAGGCACCATGCGCGGCAACCAGACACTTATCCCGATAGACCAAAGCGGCATCTACATAGTGCGCGCTACCCGTCAGGTGCGTAAGGTGACGATAGCGTTTTGAGTGTAGAGTGTAGAGTGTAGAGTTTGCTACCGCGCCAGAAACGAATGCGGTAGCAAACTCTACACTCTAAACTCTACACTCTGCACTAAGTGCAAGCGGTAGCAAACTCTACACTCTAAACTCTAAACTATATAGAGCTTTCGGCGATGGCAGCCATAATCTTCGCTTCGAGCTCCTCGCAGAGCTCGGGGTTGTCTTTGAGCAGCTGCTTGGTGGCATCGCGCCCCTGGGCCAGCTTTGAGTCCCCGTAGCTGAACCACGAGCCGCTCTTCTTTATGATGCCGTGTTCCACGCCGAGGTCAACAATCTCGCCTATCTTGGATATTCCCTCTCCGAAGCCTATCTCAAACTCGGCCTTGCGGAATGGCGGTGCCACCTTGTTTTTCACCACCTTCACCCTCACCTGGGTGCCTACGGGCTGATCGCCGTCTTTCAGTGTGGAGATCTTGCGTATGTCGAGCCTCACCGAGGCATAGAACTTCAGCGCGTTGCCGCCGGTGGTGGTCTCTGGATTGCCAAACATCACACCAATCTTCTCGCGCAGCTGATTGATGAAGATGCACGTGGTGTTGGTCTTCGATATGGTAGCCGTAACCTTGCGCAGGGCCTGGCTCATGAGGCGTGCATGCAGGCCTACTGCCGAGTCGCCCATGTCGCCCTCTATCTCCTTCTTGGGTGTGAGGGCAGCCACCGAGTCGATGACAATGATGTCGATGGCCGACGAGCGTATCAGCTGGTCGGCTATCTCGAGTGCCTGCTCGCCGTTGTCGGGCTGCGAGATGTAGAGGTTGTTGACGTCTACTCCGAGCTTCTGTGCGTAGAAGCGGTCGAAGGCATGCTCGGCGTCGATAAAGGCAGCTATGCCACCGGCCTTCTGGCACTCGGCCATGGCGTGTATGGCCAGCGTGGTCTTGCCGCTCGACTCCGGACCGTAGATCTCTATGATGCGTCCTTTGGGATAGCCTCCCACTCCCAGGGCAGCGTTAAGGCCGATGGAGCCGGTGGGTATCACCTCTACGTGTTCTGTCTGCTCGTCGCCCATACGCATGATGGAGCCTTTGCCGAAGTCTTTCTCAATCTTCGACATGGCGGCTTGCAGGGCCTTGAGTTTCTCTTCCTGTGGGTTGAGGCTTTCGCCTTCTGTCTCTTTCTTTGCCATGTATTTTTTTAGTTTGTGAGTTTATTAGTTTCTTAAGTTTGCTCCCATTCTTCAATCCTCCACCGTTATACCCACGTCGCTGATGCCTGGCATCTCACGTCTGTTCATGGCATGGCTCACGCTGATGTCTATGGTGTCGTTGGGGGCCATAGCAGCTATGGGCAGTGTGGTGGTGTGAGTGCGCACAGCTGTTCCGCTGCCTATGGGGTTGCCCTTCCTGTCGGCAATGTCAATGGTGAGAGAGTCCTGACGCCGTTTTCCTGTTGCCCTGGCATGCTGTCTCACCAGAAGGGTAAGCTGCGTATAGGGAAAGGCACTGGTAGTCCTGACGTCCAGCCTTATGGTGCGGCATCGGGTGCTGTCGGCCACGGGAATGGTGAAGTGCAGCGTGTCGCCACGGTCCCATCCACTGCTGTGGGTAGGCTCGAAGTGGCTGTAGACGGGTCTCTGTCCGCATCCCGCCAAGGCCAGGGCGATGGTAGCCAGGGCCATGACACCCTTGAGCCGCAGCCATGCCCGCTGGGTGCCGTCATTGCTCCTTCTCATCCTTCTTGGCCTCGGTCTTCTTCGACTTGTTCTTCTTCTTTTTCTTCTTTGCCTTGTCAAAGCGGGTTATGCTGTCGCCAGCCAGCAGGTCTACCGGCCCTTCGGGTTCCTTGCGCTGGTCTTCGGGCTGCAAGTCAAGGGGTTTCTCTCCACGGCGGTTCATCTCTATCACCTCCATGGCCCTCTCGCCGGTTATCGTCTCAAGGTTTACCGCCATCCGCTTGTCGGTGGAGTAAGTGATGAGTCCTGCCAAGATGTCGCTCTTGAAGTAGTAGTAGTCGGAGTCCATGGTCTGCAGCACCACCTCTCGGCTAGGCAGCTTCTTGCCATGCTCTATGTAGTCGTCCACCTCGTAGTTGAGGCAGCACTTCAGCTTGGCGCACATGCCTGCGAGCTTCTGCGGGTTGAGAGAGATGTCCTGGAACCTGGCGGCAGCGGTGCTCACGCTTACGAAGTTCTTCATCCACGTGGCACAGCACAGCTCGCGTCCGCAGGGGCCTGTGCCGCCGATGCGTCCTGCCTCCTGGCGTGCTCCTATCTGCTTCATCTCTATTCGCACGTGGAAGGCAGCTGCCAAGTCCTTGATGAGCTGGCGGAAGTCCACTCGCTCGTCGGCGATGTAGTAGAAGATGGCCTTCTGGCCGTCTCCCTGGTACTCCACGTCGCCAATCTTCATGTTCAGTCCCAGCTCCTTGGCTATCTCACGGCTCTCTATCATCGTCTCGTGCTCACGAGCCTTGGCTTCGCGAAACTTGTCCATATCGCTTTGCCGTGCCAGGCGGTAGATGCGCTTTATCTCTTCTGTGCTCTTCAGGTTGGCCTTCTTTATCTGCAGAAGCACCAGACGGCCAGTGAGCGTCACTACACCGATGTCGTGACCCGGGCTAGCCTCCACAGCGACAATGTCGCCCTTCTTCAGCTGCAGGTTGTTAACATTATGGTAGTAACCCTTGCGGGTATGCTTGAACTGCACCTCCACCAGGTCGGTAGACTCTGCGTTGCCAGGCACGTCGGCCAGCCAGTCGTAGGTGTTCAACTGGCGGTCCTGACGGCCTATGGCAGCAGCACAGAGGCCACGGTCGCAGCCAGTGCGTATGGGATAATCTCTTTTTTTCTCCATCTGTTGTTATAAGGAAAAAGACGATAGGGTCAGTTCCTTGGGCGTCCGTATTTCTTAGGAATGTAATAGTAGGAGCCATTGTAGACTATCTGGTAGTAATCGCCTACGATGCCCGAACACTTGGCATAGTCGCCTGTGTTGAAATGATGGTACGAGCCGCCTGTCAGCTTCGACTGCTCGCTGGGGCGGGAGCGCATACACACATTGTCGCCTGCAATGACGATATAGTCGTAAGACACAGGGGTAACGCTAGAGCTCGAAGAGCTGTTGCTACCCTTGCCGCGCGGACGTGCATACTGCTTTGGAATATAATAGGTGTTCTCGCCGTAGCGCACTTTGTAGTAGTCGCCTACCTGCCCGAGACATTTGAGACGCTCTCCGGTAGAGACGTGGGGGTACTGGCTGCCCACCATCTTTGTGCTTTCATTGGGCTTTAGTCTGAAACACACGTTATCACCAGCAACGATTACCTCGCTCTGAGCTGACGCAAAGGTTGTTGCCAGAGCAAAAAAACATAAGAAAAATAACTTTTTCATACTAAAAAAAATGGTTTGTTAGATTATTATTGAAATTATAAAAAAGGTTGTCCGATAGGTTACAGCTGTCCCTGTAAGATGGCATTTGCCAGGTCTGCCCATATCCATAGATTCTTTTTGTACAGACCGTCATATTCGGCTAGGGGCACAGGGTTTTTCGAGCCCAGCTCGATGGTGGCACTAGGACGCTTGTAGAGCACTTCCACCTCGTCGGCCCAGGAGCCGCATTCCGGAGACGTGCTGGGGCCGTAGAGTGGATAGGCAGTATGGCGCTTTATTATTCTCGACAGGTCGAGGGCTTTCTTGTTTACGGCAGCAGGAGCATTCTTGCAGCCATAGTATACCAGGTTGCCGCTGGTGTGATAGTTCAGGAAACACGTATAGTCATGCAGCTCGGAAATGCTGAGCAGCAGGCGGGACTCTATCTCGGAATAAGGTTTTGGCCCGGGATAGTGAGAGAACCCCTTCGTGTCTTTCTTCTTACGGTCTTTGCCAAAGCCGTTTTTGAAGTTACGGTTCAGGTCCACTCCACTGGCATTAGACTTTATCTGGTCGTAGGGCGTACCGCTGGCGACGGTCTGTCTCACCCACTCTTTGACATCGCTGGTCACGGCACCTGCTTCGCCCCGCTGGGCAATCTCCACACCATCAGGATTGACCATGGGAAGGATTAAGAGACATACGTCCTGGAACAAGTCCTTTATCTTGTTTCCCTTGTACTCTCCTGCCTCATAGCTTTTAGCATAATGCTCCACCATAGACATCACTATCATGGTAGACATGTACTCGCGAGCATGTATAGAGGCCTGAATCATAACGTAATGCTTGGCATCGGGATTGCCGAAAAGCACAATAGGAATGACTCGCCCCTGACTGGTCTTGCCGCCGTCAGAGCATTTAATGCATTCGGGATAGTATTTCTCGAGGGCTTTCAGGTCGTCCATCATCTCTGAATACGAATACTTTTGCTTGCTCGTATCTACTATTTTCGACGACGGGTCTTCTTTGCTTACTTCTTCTGTTCTAGTAGCCGACAATGCCTCTTTCCTTTCTGTGTTACTACCACAGCATACCTGAGTGATGGTACACGAAAGAAAAAAGGTCAACAGCGACAGTTTACTTATTGTTCTCATAAAGGTCTCTAAATCTCTTTTCCAATCACGTTAATAGGATTATGGCTATTGCCATTCTGTGTGCAAAATTAGGCAATTTATTCCTATTTAGCAAAGGATTATTGACTTTTTTTCGGTCTGGAGCAAAAAAGACTCTTCACAGGGGCTTCTTGCGTCCCTTCGGTAGCAAGCGACTAGAGGTCGAGCGGCCGCTTGGCTCGTCCAAGCGCTCGGTTCTGCCGCTTTCTTGCGCTCCGTGGGTGCTCAGGCGCTTCGCGGAGGTCTCTGCAAAGAAC
>CAMYZK010000073.1 GCA_947303825.1 uncultured Prevotella sp.
CACGTCGCGCACCTTTCCATGGTACACACTTTTCTGCCCGTCAAAGTGAAAGTCAGTTTTTGTTAATGCATTAGCCATAATGAAAAAATTCTCTGTAAAATTGCAATTTGGTTGCAAAGATACAAAGAATTATTGTAAAACGGAAAGACTTAGGCAAAAAAGTGTACGAAATACTCGAAATAGTATTATTGAACAATTTTTACGTATGTGGCTTCAACCCCATCTCCTGTGCTTTCTCCATAAGCATCTGCATCAGTGGTTCGCGCTCATTCTCCACACGGTTGTCAAGCACAGCGTCTTTCAGGTATTGTTTCAGCACCCCCACTTCTCTTGAGGGTTTAAGGCCAAACATCTGCATTATCTCATTACCGTCTATGCAAGGTTGGAGCAGGCGCTTGTAGTCTTTCTCAACAAGGTCGGCGAGCTTCTCACGCACCATTCTGAAATTCTCCAGGAATATTTTTTTCTTTATCTCGTTCTTGCTGGTTATATCTGCCTCGCATAGTGTCATAAGGTCGTCAATGTCGTCGCCGGCATCATTAAGCAGACGCCTCACAGCCGAGTCGGTAACAATGTCGTCGGCTATTGCCTGCGGCCTCATGTGCAGTTCCACCAGTTTCTCCACATAATGCATCTCCTGTCCCATTGGTAGCTTCAAACGTCTGAAGATTGGTGCCACCATTTTCATGCCGGTGAAGTTGTGGTTGTGGAATGTCCATCCTGTGGCAGGGTCCCATCGCTTGGTCTTGGCCTTGCCTATATCGTGTAGCAAAGCTGCCCATCTAAGCCACAGAGAGGTGTCGTTTATTGACTGCTTTTTTGCCACATTGTCAAGCACTTCCAACGTATGGTAAAAGTTATTCTTATGGCTACGTCCGTTCTTTTGCTCTACTACGTTTAGCACTGAGAGTTCAGGAAGTATGATACTCAGCAACCCACAGCGTTCCATCTCCACTAGTCCACGGCTGGGCACTGCCGACATCATTATCTTGTTCAGCTCCACTTCTATGCGTTCCATGCTTACTATCTTTATTCGCTCTGCCATGTGTTCCAGAGCATCGAAGGTGGCATCTTCAATCATAAAGTTAAGCTGTGTGGCAAAGCGTATGCATCGCATCATGCGCAGCGGGTCATCGCTGAAGGTCACTTCTGGGTCTAGTGGAGTAGCAATGATGCCGTCTTCCAGGTCGGCCAGTCCATTGAAGGGGTCTACAAGCTTTCCAAAGCTGCCTGTATTCAGGCTTATGGCCATGGCGTTGATGGTAAAGTCGCGGCGGTTCTGGTCATCCTCCAGTGTGCCGTCTTCCACAATGGGCTTGCGTGAGTCTCGGTTGTAGCTTTCCCTACGAGCTCCAACGAATTCTACTTCCAGTTCCTTCTTCTCCCCATTGAACACTGTGTTGCGTATTTTCACCTGAGCTGTTCCAAAGTTCTTGAACACGCTGAGATGAGCATCACGTCCCAGTTCTTTTTTCAGCTGTGTAGCTATTTCTATTCCGCTGCCAACAACGACCACGTCGATGTCGTCGCAGGGTCGTTCCAGGAATATGTCGCGCACGTACCCTCCCACAACGTAGCATTCTACTCCCATCTTGTCAGCCACTTGGCCTATCTGGTGAAATATGGGTTGGTTAAGTATCGATGCTAGTTCTGTATCGCTATATAGTTTCATCCTTTTCTGTTATTTCGGTGCAAAATTACGAAAAAAACGATTAAGAGAGGGCATAAAACTGTTTTTTTGTCATCATTTGTAGGTATTATCATCATTTTTCCTGCTAAATAGAGCAGTGTTTCTAGAAAAAGTACTATTTTTGCATTGTTCGAAATATACAATTCGTAATTCATAATGAAATTATCCGAACTAAAGACAGGTGACAAGGGTGTTATAGTAAAAGTGACCGGTCATGGTGGCTTTCGCAAGCGCATCATGGAGATGGGCTTTGTGAAGGGCAAGACGGTAGAGGTGCTGCTTAACGCCCCATTGCAAGACCCTGTCAAATACAAGCTGATGGGCTATGAGGTGTCGCTCAGGCACCATGAAGCCGAAAGCATAGAGGTTGTCTCTGCCGATACCCCCATTGAGTCTACATTCTTTCTCTTTCCCGAGGACCTGAATGTCCACGAGGGCGACTACATACACCATAAAGCCATGAAAGAGCGGCGCACCATCAGTGTTGCGCTGGTGGGCAATCCTAACTGCGGCAAGACATCGCTATTCAACTTCGCCTCTGGTGCCCATGGACATGTGGGCAACTATTCTGGTGTCACTGTGGACGCTACCGAGGCACATGCCTCATTTTTCGGCTATGAATTTGAACTGACCGACCTTCCTGGCACCTACTCACTGTCGTGCTACTCGCCCGAAGAGCTTTATGTCAGAGAGCACCTCACCGAAAAGATGCCCGATGTGGTGGTCAACGTCGTCGATGCTTCCAACCTGGAGCGTAACCTCTACCTCACCACACAGCTGGTAGACATGAACCTGCGCATGGTTTGTGCCTTTAATATGTTCGACGAGTTTGAACGCCGTGGCGATCAGGTCAACCTCAATACGCTGAGCACGCTTCTCGGTACGCCCATCGTCCCCACCTCTTTCAAGAACGGAACAGGCATCAAAGAGCTCTTCAAGGCGGTGATACAGGTCTATGAGGGTGCGAGCAGGCATTCGCGGCACTTGCATATCAACTATGGCCATGAGATAGAAAACGGCATCAGACACATACAAAAATACCTGAAGCCCGACGAGCATATCCGACAGCACTATAGCACGCGCTACCTGGCCATCAAGCTGCTCGAGCACGACAGTAACGTGCTTGACTACCTGGGCAAGCACATGGCAGGAGAGAACCGTATGAAGGATTTCCAGCATCTTACTGCCGAGCGCGACACAGCGTCGGCACGTGTGAAGGAAGAGACGGGCGACGATTCGGAGACAGCCATTATGGATGCCAAATACGGCTTTATCAATGGAGCGCTGACCGAGGCAGGCTACCGCACAGGCAATAAGGAGGACACCTATCGCACTACACATCTCATTGACAGAGTGCTGTCAGGCCGCTGGCTAGGCTTCCCCATCTTTTTCCTCATCTTGTTCCTGATGTTCCACACTACCTTCGTCCTCGGACAGTATCCCATGGACTGGATAGAGGCTGTAGTAGGCTGGCTAGGCCAATGGCTGGAAACCACCATGCCCGACGGCCCGTTGCGCTCCATGCTCGTCGATGGAGTTGTCGGTGGGGTGGGGGCCGTCATCGTCTTCCTGCCACAGATACTTATCCTATACCTGTTCATCTCTTTCATGGAAGATTCAGGCTATATGGCCCGGGCTGCTTTCATTATGGACAGCCTGATGCACAAGATGGGACTTCACGGCAAGTCGTTCATACCGCTGATAATGGGCTTCGGGTGCAACGTGCCGGCAGTGATGGCCACCCGCACCATTGAAAGCACACGCTCCAGGCTCATCACCATGCTCGTGTTGCCCTTCATGTCGTGCTCTGCGCGTCTGCCTATTTTCATAATGGTGACTGGAGCACTCTTTGCACCTGTCTGGCGTCCCTGGGTCATGGTGTCGCTCTATGCTGTAGGCATCATCATGGCAGTAGTGGTAAGCAAGGTTATGTCGCTCTATGTTATTAAGGGCGATGACACTCCGTTTGTCATGGAGTTGCCGCCCTATCGTTGGCCAACAGCCAAGTCATGCATACGTCACACCTGGGAGAAGGGCAAGGAGTACCTCAAGAAGATGGGTGGCATCATTCTTGTCGCCTCTGTCATAGTATGGGCACTGGGCTACTTCGGTACAATGGGTGTTGCACCGTCAATGGACGAGAGCTTCATAGGCAATATGGGGCGGGGCGTAGAGCCGCTGTTCGCCCTCCAAGGCTTCGACTGGCAGTTGGATGTCAGTCTTATTGCCGGAGTCGGCGCCAAGGAGATCGTTGCCTCTACCATGGGCGTGCTGGGCGGTGTGGAGCATCTCACTCCCCTCACAGCCTACAGCTTCCTCCTGTTCGTAGTGCTCTACTTCCCCTGTGTGGCTACTGTTGCCGCCATCCGCCACGAGACAGGCTCATGGCGATGGGCTGCTATAGCCGCTGCGTATACTACCGCTATTGCATGGATTGTGTCTGCCGTGACCTTCCAGCTAGGGCATCTTATGGGCTTATAAAATCTGTGAAATAGCCTGGCATCGCGCAGCCAATCTGTGAAATCTGTGGAAGATATTAACTTGAAATCTTATAATTGCTCATTTAATTACAGAATTTTTCTTACCTTTGCAACCGATTTGTAAATAGGTGCAGACTAAGACATGTATCAATGAAGGTTCTAATAGTTAATACCAGCGACACTATAGGGGGGGCTGCCGTAGCAGCCAGCCGACTGTGCGACGCGCTGTGCTCTGCAGGAGTGAAGGCCACCATGCTGGTTCTTGCCAAGCAGGGCCGCGATGCCCGAGTAGCCTCGTGCAGCTCTGTTCATGCCAAGCTGAACTTCTTGTGGGAGCGGTTTACCATTTGGGTTGTCAACGGTCTGAGCAAGAAGAATCTCTTCAAGGTGTCGGTAGCCAATGCCGGGATTGACATTACAAAGACGAGGGAGTTTAAGGAGGCCGACATCATAAACCTTCACTGGATAAATCAGGGATTGCTGTCGCTGAAGGGTATAGCCCGCATACTGGGCAGTGGCAAGCCAGTGGTGTGGACTATGCACGACGTGTGGCCTGCCACGGCCATCTGCCACCACCCCTACAAGTGCGACAGCTTCTACAGTGAGTGCTGCAGGTGTCCGTTCCTCAGGTTTCCTGGCAGCCACGACCTGTCCAGCAAGGTCTTTGGCCGAAAGAAGCTGATGCTTCAAGAAGCAGGCAGCCTGACCTTTGTGGCCGTAAGCAGCTGGCTGGCCGGCAAGACCATGAACAGCGCACTGACAAGCCGCTTTCCGGTCAAGGTTATACCCAACGCACTGCCACTGGAGGACTTCAAGCTGACCGACCGTACCGATGCCCGCACCGCCCTCGATGTTGTCGAACCGTTTGTCATAGCCTTCGGGGCTGCTCGAATAGACGACTCAATAAAGGGATTTGACATGCTGACCGAGGCACTGCGGCTGCTCATTGACAGCGGGAAGTATGCCAAAGACGACATCCGACTGTTGCTGTTCGGCAACTTACGCCTACCAGCAATACTTGAAGGAATACCTGTAAAATACTCATTCTTAGGATATACCGACGACAGCTATCGTCTTTCGCAAATCTACTCGGCATCAAACATCACCGTGTCGTCATCTCTTTACGAGACTTTCGGCCAGACCCTCATTGAGGCGATGGCATGTGGTAGCGTACCCGTATCTTTCGGTGGTTCCGGCCAGGCCGACATCATCTGCCATAAGAAGAATGGCTATCTCGCCGATCACCTGTCACCGCAGAGTCTGGCCGAAGGCATGGCATGGGGGCTGAAGCTATCGGGCGAAGGTGGCAGTGAGTTGCGTCGGGAGTTGCGTCGCAGTGTGATACGCCGCTTTGCTGAAGGCGTTGTGGCACGCCAGTATTCAGACCTCTTCAGCAGCATCTTGGGAGACAAGGAGAAATGATAAAGTTCAGTATTATTACCGTTACCTACAACGCCGCCAGCGTGGTGCAGCGCACTTTGGACAGTGTGCTTGCTCAGAGCCATGAAGACGTTGAACACCTGATAATAGACGGAGCCTCTACCGACGATACGCTAGCGTTGGTTCATAGCTACAAGGAGATGAGCGACAACTCTGACAGTGGCCATAAGGTGATTGTCCGTTCTGAGCCCGACCACGGCATATACCATGCCATGAACAAGGGTCTTACACAGGCATCGGGCGACTATGTGCTGTTCCTGAATGCCGGCGACAGCTTCCCTGCTGCCGATACGCTTCAACAGGTGGCCCACCGCTGCCACCTCAACGAGCTACCCAGCGGCGACTGGCCTGCCGTGCTCTATGGCCACACAGACATTGTGGATGCCAGCGGAGCGTTTCTCAGGCACAGGCGACTACAGCCACCGCAGAAGCTCAACTGGCGCTCCTTCCGTCAAGGCATGCTAGTGTGCCATCAGGCCTTCTACGCACGTACCGACATTGCCAAGAACACCCAGTACGACACTCGCTATCGCTACTCTGCCGACGTAGATTGGTGCATACGCATTATGCGCGAGGCCGACAGGCTCAACCTGCCTTTGGCCAACGTAGACTCTGTGGTGGCGCTGTATGCCGAGGAGGGTGCAACAACTCGCCACCACCGTGAGTCGCTACGTGAGCGATACAGGGTGATGGCGAGTCATTACGGCCAGGTAAACACATTCCTCATGCACTGCTGGTTTGCAGTGAGAAGCCTTATCTCACGATAACCTTCCGGCCATTACTGATGTATATCCCCTTCTTTTGGTTTCCAGAGGTTACTATGCGTCCGTCCATGCTGTAAACGGTGCCGCTGGTGCTTGGGCTTGCAATCTTCAGCTCGTCAATACCCGACTTCACCACATCCTTCAACCCGTCTTTATTGTAGTAGCCGCCGTTCTCAAACGTAAGGTCGCCGGTCTGCGGCTGGCCATTGTTGTTGAAGATGATGAACGCCGGCTTCTGCGCAGCAGAGTTGTTCTGCTTCGTTCCGTCCCATGTCCACTTCCACACTTTGTTGCCGTTGCCGGCAGTGCCAAGCAGAGTGCACTCCACTCCTGGCCAGCCGCTGTTGGCGTAGGTGAAGTTGTCGGACGGACTATTGGTCCATGCCCAACAGTGTATGGTGTTGCCCCAAGTGGCAGGTGCCTCAAAGAATGCGCACACCTCATCGTCGGCGACAGTGCAGAACGAAGGAATTACAGTCTGCTGTTCTTCTTTATTACGTATGTCGTATGTCTTTGAGATGCTGCCTGTTACAAGCGAGCCTGAGAGCATGGCAACACGAAGGGTGGTCTTGCCAACTGGCATTGTGACGGTGTTTCCGCTGGCAATGCTATTACTTGTTGCTGTGGGGGTAGAGCCGTCTGTAGTATAAACCAGCTTGGCGTCGCTCTTTGTGGTTACTGCCGTAAGTCTTACCTTCTGCTCCCCGGTATAGATACCGCCTGGCAGGTCGGCGTATGCCGTCTCCATAGATGTGGGCAGGTAGTACGCATAGTGATAGCCCTCCAGCACCTTGGCCCACTGTTCAGTATTGACATACTGGTCTACAGTCTTCACGTCGCCCAAGGCCACCAACAGGCAGTTGTCATTGCCTCGCTTTATGATGTTGGCATAATAAGATGTTGAGTTGCGATAGTTAAGATAAGAGCTCTCGTTGGTTATGCCGGCCGCACGTCTTGCCGCAACCATAGCCTTAATTTGAGACGGGTATGCCTGCCAGTGCTTCATGAAGACACATGGAGTGCCCGGCATGGCCAGCATATAGGCGTTAGCAGCCAGTGTGTCCTTTTTCAGCGGGTCTTGCACCGACCCGTTGGAGCGATGCTCGGTGTCGTGGTTCTCTACGAATGTAACTGCCCAGCGGCGGTATTTTCCGTTTTCAAATGAGCTGCTCACCAGTGGCCAGTTGTTGTCGTTTTGCTTTGCCAGATTATTGTAAGTTCTGTTGTTCATGGCATTGCGCACAGTATACCTGAATTGGAAGTCGAAGGCAGCACTCTGTATCTGTCCGTTAACCTTCGTTCCCTCTATCCAGTTCCTGATGGTGTTTGAACCGTCCCAGCATTCTCCTACACTGAATTCCGGGTTGGCTGTGCTGTTGTACAATCCGGTATACTCAGGAGCGTAGCCTTTCACCATGTCGTAGCGGAAGCCGGTATAGCCCAGGTCGTTGAGCAGCATTCCCAGATAAGCCTTCACGTTGGTCTGCACATTGCTGCTCTTGTGGTCCAGGTCGCGCATACCGTTCCATCCCTCGCCGGTGTCCTTATTTGGCCCCGTCTTATATCCGCTGTTGGCAGCCTCATCGTCCGAGCAGATGTCATTATAAGTGAGCTGGTAGGTAACACCCTTGTATGTCTCTGCGGGGAAGTCTGTCCACGATGACAGGTTTCTGCGGTGGTTTATCACCACGTCGGCTATGCATTTTATGCCCTTTAGTCTATAGGCGGTAATAAGCGAGCGCAGCTGCGCCTCGGTGCCGAAGGAGCTGTCATAGTGACCGGGAAACCAGTACAGGTCGTCGTAGCCCATCGACATACCTCCGCAGTCTCCGCTCTGCGGGAGCCACACTAGGTCGAAGGTGCCGGCCATCTCGTCGGCTTGTTGCTGGAGTACAGCCCACTGTGTGTCGTCGTAGCTGTCCCAATAGAATGCTTGGAGCATCACTCCGCCATAGCTTGACGGCCAGCCCTGTGCCATGGTAGCCATAGAGCAAAGCAGCGACAGGAGAGTTAAGTGTAATTGTTTCATATTATTTGAGTTTATAAGTTTTTGAGCGCATAAGTTTATTAGTTTTTGAGTTTATAAGTTTAGGAGTTTAAGACAACACCCTGCAATTCGTCAACTTGTCAACTTTTCAATTCTTAAACTTTTTCAGTTCGCGCAATGCAGGCAGGGCGCACCCTGTGCGATTATCGAAGAGCCCCCGGTTGAGCCACCCTGTTGTCACGTTGTTGCCATAGGCGTTCTCCTCGGCAAACCACCAGAACAGGCCTGTCACATTGTCATGGCGGTGCAGCTCGGCCACCAGCTCGGCTGCAAACTGCCTCTGTCCCTCCACGCTGATGGGGTAGAACTCAGCATATTTGTCGGCCGTGGCCCATGGGTCGTTCTCATGCGAATAGTAGGCAGCCGCTTCGACTATCATGGCTTTTTTCTCGGGAAAGTGTTGTGCCAGCAGGTTGAGATTCTTTCCCAGGTTGTCTATGGTGCCATGCCACATGGGGTAGTAACTCAGTCCAATGATATCGTAGTCTACACCATGTTGTTTCAGATGCCTGTAGTATGACTCTGTGATCTCCCAGGAGCCGGCTTTCTCTGTGTGTATGATAATCGCAGCCTCAGGGCACACCTCACGGCAGGCCCGTATTCCGGCATCGTAGAGCAGGCAAAGCCTGTCCCATCCCTCGTCTTTTGTGGGGTCAAGACGTGCCAGGGGCCATAACATGCCATTTGTTGTCTCGTTGCCTACCTGTATGAGGTCGGGAGCGGCTCCGCCATCCTTCAGTGCCTGAAGCGACCTGCGCGTATGCTCGTACACGCTGTCGGCCATCTCATCAAGACCGCATCCCTGCCACATGGCGGGCGTCGTCTGCTTGCCTGGGTCGGCCCAGTAATCGCTGTAGTGGAAGTCAAGCAACAGCTGCATGCCATGCTGTTTCACCTCCTGGCATAGGGGCAGTATGTATTTCAAGTCCTGGCATACTCCCTCGTCCTTATGTTTGCTTGGAGCCATATCAGGGTTAACAAAGAGCC
>CAMYZK010000074.1 GCA_947303825.1 uncultured Prevotella sp.
CCTGCGCCGATGGTACTGCAATGCAATGCGGGAGAGTAGGAGGCCGCCTTCTTTTAAGAGAGAGCCCCGGTTCACAAATCAGTGAGCTGGGGTTTTTCTTTATTTCTCTATTATCTCACATTTTTTGTCGCCAGGCTTGTATAGCAGCCCTGTGCAGCGAGTGGAATCAGCCTTGTATTCTTTCAGTTCAATGGCGTTCCAGTCTATCTGGTCGGTACGCTGGGCAAGAGGGGCATGGGGAATGATGCTTCCGTCGCGTACAAGAATGATGGCCGGTATCGGGCCTGCTTGGATGGTTTGATAGCCGCTGCTGTAGACCTTGCCCGTCTGATAGTCAATCCACTTGGAGTCTCCCTCGACCCCTTCGAAGGAAGGGAGATAGACGGTGCGGGCATTGCCAGATTCTAAAAGTGGTGCGACGAGCATCTGCGAGCCGAACATATACTCATCCTCTACCAGCCATGCGCCTGGGTCTTGGGGGAATTCGACGAGCAGTGCACGCACCATGGGCAGTCCTCGCTCAGAGCAGTCCTTAGCCTGTGCATAGACGTATGGCATGAGCTTGTACTTCATCTCTGCACACTGTCTGAAGGCCTGCGTGAAGCTCTCGCTGATGAGCCAGGGCTCTGTTGGTGGTGCGCCATGTGCACGTGTATGGCTCGACAGGAATCCGAAGGGCAGCCATCGGCGGTAGATGTCTTCGGGCGAGGCCGTAACGAAGCCGCCCATGTCGTGGCTCCAGAATGAGAAGCCGCTCAGTCCGAAAGAGAGCCCGCCGCGCAGGTCGCCCAGCATACCCGTGTTGGTGGTTGCTGCGTCGCCGCCCCAGTGCAGGGCATAGCGTTGCGAGCCCGCCCATGCCGAGCGTGCCCAGATGATACCCTCGCCGGGATATTGGTGCTCTACGGCCTCCCAGAGTGCTTTGTTGTAGCGCAGCGGGTAGAGGTTGTGCTCATATAGTCCGCCTCGTCCGTTGTGGTAGAATCCGTTGTAGGGAGCGGCTTCGCCAAAGTCGCACTTTATGGTCGATACACCCTGGCGCAGCAGATTTGTGATTTTCGACTGATACCAGCCTACGGTCTCTGGGTTGGTAAAGTCGAGAATGGCGTCTTCTACAGGCATTCCCCCTGTGGCGTTCCTGATGTGGAGGTTGTCGCGTATGATCTCGTTGAAGAACCGGTTCTTTGGCGTGAAGTAGGGCAGCTGCCACAGACAGGTGTGGAAGCCGTCCTTGGCCAGCTGTCTGAGCATCTTCTTAGGCGACGGGAACCGGTCTTTTGCAAACTCGTAGTCGCACTGCCAGTCGGTGCCGAACCATCCGGTGTCGAAGTGAATGACATCGGCTGGGATGTGGTTGTCTCGCAGCTTGTGGGCAATGTCGAGACCCTCCTGTTGCGAGAAATATGTGATGCGGCTCATCCATGTTCCGAAGCTCCAGAGCGGCGGCATGGGGCTCTTGCCTGTGATGTTGGTGTACTCGTTGAGTATGTCCTTTGGCGATCCGAAGAACACGAAGAGGTCTATCTGCTCATCGGCCATGAACAGTCGCTGTGCACCGATGTACGAGGCACCGAAGTCGGCCGTCACTGGTGCCGACGTGTGCATGAAGATGCCGTAGCCACGGTTGGAGAAGTAGAAGGGCACAGGCTTGTACATACCGTCGGTCTCAGGCCCTTGGGGGTCGGTGACACTGAGGTGTACCTTCTGTCCTACTTTGTTCAGCGACGTAAACGACTCTCCGCAGCCGTATATTCTCTCTCCTGGCGAGAGCAGAAGCACGGGATTGACCGAGCGCGAGTTGTCACTGCCACGCTTTATGAACGAGAAAGGCAGCAGCTTCACCTGTGTGGAGTCGTTGTCTATGATATGTCGGGTCTGCGTTAGCGTCTTGCTGTTGGCATCTTTTATCACGATACGCCAGGGGTATCTCTGCACCTCTATGCTGCCGTAGTTAGTGCTGAAGCTTATCTTCCCTTTGTCTTCATTCTTTGTGCATGCAGTGGTGTGTGAGGCCTCCTTCTTGAAGGTGTCGCATAGCATTGGGTCGTCGGCATCGGTGTCTTTAGGCACGACAGGCGTGGTGAGCATGCGTATGCGAGCCGTCCTGGGCGATATGAACTCTATGGTGAAACGCAATGCAGGGTCGTTGTCGTATGCCGCGTCGGGGAAGTCTAGCATCTGCATGCGCACCGGCCAGTAGCCGTTCAGGTTGAACGCTTGGCGTGGAGACATGCGGTATCGTTTCCACTGCACCATTCCCTCTCCCTTTGCCTTGTCGAACGCCACCAGCGAGTCGGCAAGGAAATAGGTGTTGCTTAGGTCGTTGAAGTCGGTCGATACGTCTTTTGGCATACACTGCAGGTACTGCACTCCTGCATTGGTCTGAATCTGTGCCATGGATGGCAGGCTGCAGCAGAGACATAAGAGGGAGAAGAGTTTCTTCGTCATGGCTTTCAGGTTTTGTTAGAGTTGTTTATGTTTTAGGGGGGAGAAAGTTCTGTGGGCAGTTACCATAGTCACCTAAAAGGTGTCCGAGAATCCTAGGCACCACAGTCCTCTTTGCGTGAGGTATTTCTTTATCCTGCTATATGGCACCGTGAAGTGGAAGGGCCCTTCTGCATAGCAGTATAGCTCGTATGGCTGGAACGAGAAGACGAGGCCGTCGTCGGCCAGTCCTGGCTGTGGCAGGGTGAATCCAACGGTGGGATTGCCGTCTTCGTCCTTGTTTTCCACCACTCCCTTTACTACTTCGGGGTCTGGGCGTTTATCCCTGTATCGGTACGACTTGCCCACCTCGTCAATCAGCACGTTGAGCACATCCTCCATGCACTGTGGCTTGAACAGGTAGTAGAGGTCTATCTCCTGCTGGTGTACATGGTCGAAGGATACGAGCTTCTGCGAGTAGAAGCCGTGCATGCCTCCAAAGTATTCGAATGAGAATTTCTTATAGGTAACAAACCTGTCGTTGCATATCGTGGCGTGCATGTCGAGTACAGAGAACATGTTGAATCTGTCATCAGTGTCGCCATACTGCTCTTTCTGTCCGTCAAGGTAGATGCTAGCGGCGTATTTTGCTATTTGCTTGTCGTCATACAGGTTGCCTTTATATTCCTTGCCGTATGATGAGGCGTGGTTGGTGGAGATGAAGGGGTAGGGTATGTCGTCTTCCGTAATCTGTGGCATAGAGATGATGCTGGTGAGCCACTCCCTGATGGCCTTGCTGTTCTTTACCGATGCCGATGGCAGTTCAATGCCCAGATAGTAGGAGGCATAGCTTTTGAGGTCGCCCACAGTGTCTAGCCTTTGCCGTGTGAACGACGGCAGCATCCTTGTAAGGGTTGACAGGGCGTAGAGGCTTTTTATGTTGTTGAGGTCAACGGTCATGTTCTTTCCCACAGAGCTGACGTTATATAGCTTCTTGCCTCCTGCTGTGTAAGGCTCTATCAAGAGCGAAGGGTCTATTACGAAGGTGGTATCGTCGTTGAAGATGGCTGTCCCTCGATAAGCCTCGTCTGTGGCACTACAGTAAGTCTTCCCGTTCACCACACACAGCGTGTCCCTGAACCATCCCAGGCTGTCCAGTCTTGGGTTGGTAAAGGTCACGTCGGTATTCTCCCAATGGGTGGAGTCGTAGCTTGTTTCTAGCGTTTCCACGGCTTCCACGTCGGCTTTCTTTTCTGGATTGCCGCACCCCAGCAGGCATGCATTGCCTATACTCCCTATTATGACCATGGCTACAACAGCCAATATATTCGTGTTACTTTTCATTTTTTTGTGTTGACTGGAGGAAAGTGGAATGACTCATTCAGATGAAAGATTTCTTCAGATGAAAAATGATAAATGAAAGATGATAGATATGATTACCCTGCTGTGGTTGCCGCTTAAAAGCGCGGTAGCCGCTCGGCTCTGCCGCTTTTACAAAGCGTAGCGACTAAAAGAAATTCTTCACTCTTCACTTTAAAAACTCTTCACTCTCATCAGGGGCTTTACCTCTGCCTGTGGTCTGAACGCCCCTTCGGGGCTAAACTCTTAACTCTTAACTCTTAACTCAATTAGTGCCAGCAGCCTGTCTACGGCCTCCTCTTCAGGAATGTTTTTCTCCACACACTCCTTTCCACGGTAGAGGGATATTTTGCCGCGTCCTGCCCCCACGTAGCCGTAGTCTGCGTCGGCCATCTCTCCCGGTCCGTTCACTATGCAGCCCATGATGCCTATCTTCAGTCCCACCAGATGGCTGGTGGCAGCCTTTATGCGGCGAATGGTGTCCTGCAGGTTGTAGAGTGTGCGTCCGCATCCGGGGCAGGAGATATACTCTGTCTTGGTGAATTTGATGCGTGCAGCCTGTAGGATGGAGTCGGCAAGTGTCTCTAGTGTAGAGTTTGCAGCATGCGAGGTGTTCTCCCTCCATTCTCCACCTTCCACCTTCCACCCAATACAGAGTTTCGTGGCCTTACGGTCTATGAGCAGTGCGCCAACGGCCATGGCAGCCTTTAGCTGTATGGTTTCCGTGTCGTCCTGTTGTAGCGTTGGTGGAACGTCTAGTGTCAGTGTTATGGTGTCGTTGGCTATCGAGGCTTCTGCCTGCTGTCGCAGGGCCATGCATTCGGGTATGAGGTCTACCAGCTTGCGTGCCACGGGGATCTCGGCTTCGGGCTCCTCCGACAGCGACACGCGTATGGTGTCGCCAATGCCCTCGGTGAGCAGAGCCCCGATGCCCACTGCGCTCTTTATGCGGCCGTCCTCGCCCTCGCCGGCCTCTGTCACTCCCAGGTGCAGGGGATAGTGCATGTCCTCGGCATCCATGGCCTTTACCAGCAGTCGCACGCTCTGCACCATCACCACGGTGTTGCTGGCCTTGATGCTTATCACTACGTTGTCGAACATCTCACGTCTGAAGATGCGCAGAAACTCCATGCAGCTCTCCACTATACCCTCGGGTGTGTCTCCGTAGCGCGACATGATGCGGTCGGACAGCGAACCGTGGTTCACGCCCACGCGCACAGCGGTGCCGTGTTTCTTGCAGATGTTGATAAACCTGGTGAGCCGCTCGTCGAGCCTGTCCAGCTCTTTGCTGTACTCCTCGTCGGTATATTCCAGGTGCTTGAACGTGCGAGCCGGGTCTACATAGTTGCCCGGATTGATGCGCACCTTCTCGCAGCGTTGCGCAGCCACGTCGGCAACATTGGCGTTGAAGTGCACGTCGGCCACCAGTGGCTGCATGTAGCCGTCATCCTTCAGGCGTCTGGAAATGTTCTCCATGTTCATGGCCTCGCGAGTGCCCTGTGTGGTGAACCGTACCATCTGCCCCCCGGCATCTATGATGCGTTTGGCCTGGGCCACGCAGGCCTCAGTGTCGTTGGTGTCGGTGGTTGCCATCGACTGTATCACGATGGGGTTGTTGCCACCTATGGCCAGCCCCCCCACATGGCATACGCTGCTCTGTCTTCTTTTCAGTGTTTCCATTGTCTTTCCTTTTGTCTGGCAAAGGTACAAAAGAGTTAAGAGTTAAGAGTTAGGAGATAGGAGTTTTTTCACCATTCATTATTCTTTTTTAACTCTTCGCTCGGCTCTGCCGCTTCGCTCGTCAAAGCACTTGGCTCTGCCGCTTTCTTGCGCTCCATAGGTGCTCAGGCGCTTCGCGGAGGTCTTTGCAAAGAACTCTCAACTAAAAAAACATCGTCGTTTTCTTGGCCATTAGCAAAAAAAGACGTATATTTACCATCGTTTAACCCCAGTCTGACAATGCCGGTAAACAGAAACACCCTGCTAAGATACAAGACCATAGACCGCCAGCTGAGAGGCGGCTTTCAGGCCACGCTCGATGAGCTAATGCGAGAGAAAGGTGAGGGAGAAAGTAAGGAAAAAGGCGGCGTTTTTATATCGTTATTCCTATTTCTGTTTTGCCTTTGCCGCTTCAATAGCCGATTGTATCTCTATGAATCTCTTTTCTAAAGAGTCGCCGGAAGCATCAACGTCCATCATACTTTTGTCTATCTGCTTGCGTTGCTCGCGATAAGCGTCGATATCCTTGTCGGATATTTCCATCATCTGCTTGCATTGGGCATACTTAAGCTGCATATCTTTCAGCATGCCACTGCTCACAATAGCATGGAAAGAGTATTCGAAATCAAGCAGGTTCTTTAAGGAAAAGAAGGGCTGGCTACGTCGGTTTCTTTTTCCGGTCCCATCTGATGTGTATTTTCCTGTATAAATTGCTTTTTTCTGTTTAATAAAAACAAAAGTACTTCTTTTTTTAAAAAAGGTTGACACGTTGACACAACGCCGATGTGCAAAGGGTTTGCAACCTTTTTGAGGTTGACACAGGTTGACACAAGGTTGACACACTTTGTCCTCTGGTTGACACACTTTGTCCTCTGGTTGACAGAATGGCAGTCTTTATCCATGCAGGCTCTGCTATGGCCAAAAAGGGCATGGTTTTTGCTTGAATTTTCGCGAAAATCCAACTGTTAGTGGCGTATTTTTTTCAGTATGTCAATGTGATGTAAACCTAAAACGTGAGTAAAATGAGAAATACAAAAGTTCTTTTGAGATACCTGTACCGACAGGAGTGGAAGACAAAGTTTGTAACGCTGGACGAGGTTGCCAGGTGGACACGCGACGGCAAGTATGCGCAGAGGGTGAACGCGGCACGCGGAATGGGTGCGGTTCCCACCGAGATTGGCATTGCCTCGGGTCCGGTGGCTGCCAGCTGGCTGCCAGCCGTGATGCCTGCCAGGGGTGCTGGGCCGGTTGGCAGCGGGCCACTCCCCACTGGAGGTGACCATCAGGGCGTGTATACCGGTTTGGTGCTGCTCTCGCTGCCTATTACAGGTGGGCGCGACGCAACAGAACAGCTGCGCAGGCAGGTAAACCTGTGGCCGCAGACGCTGATGTCGTTTGTAGGTGCTACGGCACAGACGTTGTACGTCATCATTCCCTACCGGCAGGCAGAGGGAGGCCTGCCTGTGGACGATGCGCAAGTAGCTCTGTTCCAGCAATATGCGTATAGGCGTGCTGCAGACTATGCCATGAACGCTACCGGCATACGCCCCGAAGAGGTGGCACACGACGGCAGTGAGCTGTTCCGTTTGTCCTTCGACCCCGACGTGTTTCTCAACCCGGCGGTGAAGCCCATTCTCATGCAGCAGCCGGTAGAGCCGCTGACAGATGATACGGCACCTGCTGTAAGACAGGCTGGCGATTTGTCGCTAGACACCCAGCTGCTGCCAGGGTACACCCGACGGGAGATGGACCTGCTGAAGTTCAATGCCATCTGCCGCCAGCTCAGTGTCCGCAGGCAGCAACAGCCGGAAGACTATCTTATCATGCTGGCAGCGAACTGCTGTAAGGCCGGCATTGACCAGGAGCTGGCCACAAAGATGACCCTCGACGTGTTGCAGTGCTTCGACAAGGAGATACTGGTGCGCACCACCTTCCTCACGGCATACGAGAAGCACAAGATGGGGAGGCAGAACCCCATAGAGAAGACAATGATGCACCAGCTCAGGCTGGAGGACTTCCTGAAACGGCGCTATATGTTCCGCAGGAACAAGGTCACCGGCGAGGTGGAAGTGCAGGAGAAACACAAGTACCAGCTGGAGTGGAAGCCGTTGACGCAGGAGGTGCACAACGACATCAACAATGCTGCCATACGCGAGGGCATCAGGGTATGGCCCAAGGACCTCGACCGCATACTCGTCTCTGAGCACACAGACAGCTACGACCCTGTGGATGAATGGCTGCAGCAGCTTCCGAAGTGGGACGGGCGCGACCGCCTGGGCGAGATGGCCGACCGTGTGAAGAGCACCAACCCGTGGTGGCGCGACGATTTCAAGATATGGATGCGCTCCATGGTGAACCAGTGGCGAAGCGGGCTCAACGGCATGTACGGTGCGCAGATGGTACTCATGCTGGTGGGAGGACAGGGCACGCGCAAGTCGACCTTCATGCGCATGCTCCTGCCCAGGGAGATGATGGCCTACTACATAGACCGCATAGACTTTGCCAACAAGAAGGAGGCACTGAGGGCACTGAGCCGCTTCCTGCTTATCAACATCGACGAATACGACCAGATGAGTAAGGCGCAGACGGCATTCCTGAAGCACCTCATACAGCGCACCGACGTGAAGGAGCGCAAGCTCTACTCCACCGCCTTCGAGCAGCAGCAGCGCTATGCCGCTTTCTGTGCAACCACCAACTCGCTGGTGCCGCTGAAAGACGAGACAGGCTCGCGCCGCTACCTGGTGGCCGAGGTTAGCGGGGTGATAGACACCAACACCACCGGCGACAGGAGGATAGACTACCGTCAGCTCTACGCACAGATAGTTGAAGAGATAGAGCGGGGAGAGGAGTGTGCCTTTACCGGCGAGCGCGAGAGGCGTATAGTGGAGCAGAACGCCGAATACTACGACGTGCCCAGTGTGGTGTCGCTCTTCGAGGACCGTTTCCGCAAACCCGCTGTCGGCGACGTACAGCTGCTGCTCAGCCCTACCGAGCTGTTGGCAGAGCTGAAGATGGATGTCAAGAACCGTTCTAACGCCACACTGCTGGGCAACTACCTGCGCAGAAACGGATATGAAAAGGGAGAGGGGCGCGAGCGTCGGCGCTACAAGGTGGCTCGCTGCAGCGGAAACAAGTAGTGGGTGTGTCAACCTTGTGTCAACCTGTGTCAACCTCAAAAAGGTTGCAAACCCTTTGTACATCGGCGTTGTGTCAACGTGTCAACCTTTATCGCAAAAAATTGTAGTATGAAATATAGAATAGTCAAAGAAAAGAAACCCATGCTTGCCTCCTGCGGCAAGTACAAGGCTAAAGCTATACATGATAACACCGTGGCCGACAGCCAGATAGTGAAAGAGACAGCCGAGAGGCTGGGTTATAGCTTGGGCACCGTAAGCAGCGTGAGGGATGGTCTGTGGGAAATCATCAACCGTCACCTGCGTCGTGGAGACAGGGTGCGTCTGGCAGACTGGGGGATGCTGAAGCTCGAGATAGAGAGCGACAAGGTAGACGCGCCCGAACAGTTCAATACCGGCGAGCACATACGGGGCGTGCGCCTACATTTCCTGCCCGAGAGCTCGGGTGGCTCTCCCGTGCTCTATCAGGGCCTTCATTTTGAAAAGGAGGACGAGCCGGTCTGAAAAGCTTCAATATGTGTTGAACAGCAAAAAAGGTTAGCCATATGGCTAACCTTTTGCCTTGAAGTTGTATATAGGGCGGATGACCTTCACGATGTCTACCGTCGGCTCGAAGCACCCCATTATCTCCTGCATGGATGTAAGTATTACTCTACCTTCACAATGAGTAGTTCACGTCATTTGCTTCGTGATTTACTTGATGATGACCTTC
>CAMYZK010000075.1 GCA_947303825.1 uncultured Prevotella sp.
AGACTGGGGCAGCCTGCACTTCTTCCTGGCTTCCGACTTCCATCTCTACCAGTTCATCACTTACCAGTTCATGCATGGCAGCTTTGCCCACCTTTTCTTCAACATGTTTGCGCTGTGGATGTTTGGCTGCGTAATAGAGAACACATGGGGTGCCAAGCGCTTTCTTGTCTATTACCTCGTCTGCGGCATAGGCGCCGGCCTTTGCCAGGAAGTTGTGCAATACGTGACATACGCCTCTGAAGGGCTAGCCAACTACACTAGCGTTGACATGAGTGGGAAAGTAATATCCATGAGTGCCTACCTCAACCTCTGGGGCACCATTGGAGCCTCTGGCGCTGTCTACGGCATCCTGCTTGCTTTTGGCATGCTTTATCCCGAAAACAGAATCTTCGTCTTCCCACTGCCTGTACCCATCAAGGCAAAGTGGTTTGTAGTTATCTACGCCGTTCTGGAGATCATCCTCGCCTGGACGTCACCTGGAGACAGTGTTGCCCATGTAGCTCACCTCGGAGGCATGCTCTTCGGTCTGCTGCTTATAGTCTACTGGCGCAAGCACCCCGAAAAAGGAAGCATCAGCATGGGAAGCATCCTGCCAAAGAAAAAGAGGAAGAAGAAAGAAGACACCATAGACCGCACACGTCCCGGCTTCGGCTCTACCCGCGAAGACGACATGGAATACAACCGCCGCAAGCAGGAAAGGCAGGCCGAGGTAGATGCCATTCTTGACAAGATACGTAAAAGCGGCTATGACAGCCTTACCAAGGAGGAGAAGCAAAGGCTGTTTGAAGCAAGCCGGGAGAGGCCAAACAGAAGCCCTACAACAATCAACACATGCCGAAAGCAAAAGCTGTTATCCTACACCTATGTACCGGTGCCAGTGCGATGGTAGCACTGCTCACGGTATTTGTAGCCTATAGCGATCTGCTTCATCCTGCCGACTACCCCCTACTGGCATGTGCAGGAATGGCCTTCCATTTCTTCCTCATTGCAGATATTATTGTCATGGCGGCCTGGCTCATCTTCAGATGGCGCAGGGCTTGGATTCCGCTGCTTGCCCTCATACTGTCGTTCCCTGCCATCAGGGTCTATCTTCCACTGCACTTCAAGTCGGCACCCCCTGAAGGAAGCATAAAAGTCATATCCTACAACGTGGCCCTCTATTCATTCAACGAGAAAATAAAGTCGCCAAAGGATTCCATCTTCAACTACCTCAAGCACCAGAATGCCGACATTGTATGCCTGCAGGAAGACGTAGTACAGAAGTACGACTCTGCCACCAGCCTTTCAAACATATATCCTTATAACGACACCGTACACGTTACCCACAAGTCGCCAAACATCAACGCGGTGGGCATACACACACGCTACCCCATACTGCGCAAGGAGGTGATACCTTACATATCAAATAGCAACGGGTCTGCGGCCTTCTTCCTACAAATAGGCAATGACACCGTTGTGGTGGTGAACAACCACCTTGAAAGTACCCACCTGTCCATGCAAGACCGCAAGGATTACCATCAAATGCTGCAAGGCGACATGAACAGCGACGACACGAAGCAGCAGACAAAGAAGCTGCTTACCAAGCTGAGCAGTTCCATGGCAAAACGGGCTCTACAGGCAGAGGCTGTGCATCTCTACATAGAGCGTCAGCGCAAGAAACACCCTGTCATCGTCTGCGGCGACTTCAACGATACGCCCATCTCGTATACCCGCCACACCATAGCCAAAGGCCTTTACGACTGTTTCGTGGAGTCTGGCTGCGGACTTGGCATATCGTTCAGTCCCAACGGCTTTCGCTTCCGGATAGACCAGATTATGTGCACCGAACATTTCAAGCCATACAACTGCATGGTTGACAACAGCATAAAAGCAAGCGACCACTATCCCATCATCTGCTGGCTCAAGCCCGAAAGCAATCCATAAGTCCTCCACCATGAACCCTGGCAGATTGATGCGTGAGCCGAAGCAGAAGAGGACGAATGCGCACAACATGCCAGTTTTGTAAAGAAAAGCGAAAAACGGCAAAGGGGAAAAACCGCCTCGTTTTGCCCTTTATTGTAAATGCAAAAAAAGGGACAGAAAAAAGCTGGGAAAAAGACAAAAGAGCACTTTTCGCCTGTAAAAGAGTGCAGAAACGTGGAGAAAACTTAAAAAAATGATGAAAAATGGCCGAAAATTTTTCCTTATGTAAAAAATTCACTATATTTGCAGGCCAAATTGTGCAATATAGTTAATAAATAATATAAAAAAACAAAATGCAAAACAAAGGAATTGTAAAGTTTATTGCAATCGCGCTCGTGCTTGTTTGCACTTTCTATCTTTCCTTCTCGTTTGTGACCAGTCACTACGAAAGCAAGATTGAAAAGATTCGCAGCACGCAGGGCGAGGCTGCAGCGCAGGCTTTCCAAGACTCTGTTGAGACCAATAAGGTCTACAACCTCATCTTTGGAGCCTGGAACCTTAAGGAGTGCCGCGAGATGGAGATGGGCCTTGGCCTTGACCTAAAGGGCGGCTTGAATGTCATTATGGAAGTGTCGGTACCCGAAATCGTCGATATGCTTGCTGCACACAAGCAGGATGCCGACTACCTGAAGGTGCTCGACCTGGCAAAGAAAGAAGAGCAGAAGACCCAGGGTGACTTTATTGACATCTTCTGCGAGACGTGGAAGAACACCGTCCCCAACCGCAAGCTGCGCGAGATATTCGCTACACAGCAGCTGCGCGACAAGGTCACCAGCCAGTCGGAAGACTCTGAAGGGCGCGATGCACTGAAGAAAGAAGTTGCCTCAGCCATTGAGAATGCAGAAAACGTAGTGCGCAACCGTGTCGACAAGTTCGGCGTGGTACAGCCCAACATACAGCGCCTTGAAGGTCAGTCACGCATCATGGTAGAACTGCCTGGCGTAAAAGACAAGAACCGTGTGCTGAAGCTCCTTGAGAGCAGTGCCAACCTGGAGTTCTGGGAGACATTCACTGCCCAGGAAGTAGTACCGTCAATACAGAATCTTCTTGCTGCCTACGCCGCCCAGAACGGTGGTGAAGGCGATGCAGACGTAAAGGAAGAGGCAGCCAAGGAGAATGCCGACTCTACCAAGACCGAGGCTGCCAAGGCCGACGTTGCCAAGGCCGACGTTGCCAAGGCCGACAGTGCCAAGGTTGACAGCACCAAGGCCGAAGGCTCGCTGGCAGCCCAGATGGGAGCCAAGAAAGACGACAAGGCTCTGCCCACAGCCGGTGGCAAGGCAGCAGCAATGCCCCGTCTGAACCTCTATCCCAGCGGCAATGCCATCGTAGGCCATGCCAGTGTTCACGACACGGCGGCCATCAACAAGATACTGCACTCCGACCTAGCTGCAAAGTTGCTCCGCAAGGACATGAAGCTGCTGTGGGGAGCCAAGTCAGAAGGCCCCATCTTCGAGGGAGAGAAGGGTGAGCAGTTCCGTCTCTATGCCATCAAGGTTAGCGACCCCTCTGGCCGTGCACCTCTTGAAGGCAGCGTCATCACCAGTGCCAGCGACGGTTTCGACCAGCTTGGCAAACCCGACGTGACGATGCAGATGAACTCTGAGGGTACGCGCGAGTGGGCGCGCCTCACGCGCGATAATATAGGTAAGGCAGTGGCCATCGTTCTCGACGATGCCGTTTACAGTGCTCCTAACGTTAACGACGAGATTAACGGCGGTAATTCTCAGATTACCGGAAACTTCACCATTGAGGACACCAAAGACCTGGCCAACACGCTGAACTCAGGTAAGATGCCTGCCCCGATGCGCATTCTGTCTAGCCAGATGGTTGGTCCGTCGCTCGGTCAGAAGTCCATACAGCAGGGTATCATCTCGTTCATCGTTGCCTTCGTGCTGCTGATGTGCGTCATGGTGCTGCTCTACAACTTCATCCCCGGCATGCTGGCCAACATGGCCCTGTTGCTCAACCTGTTCTTCACATTGGGCATTCTGGCCTCGTTCCAGTCGGCACTCACCATGCCAGGTATCGCAGGTATCGTGCTTACGCTGGGTACGGCTGTCGATGCCAACGTGCTTATCTATGAACGTATAAAGGAAGAGATGCGCAAGGGTCTGCATATTCGTGAAGCCGTCAACTCTGGTTACTCCAATGCTTTCTCGGCTATCTTCGACTCTAACTTGACATCTCTTATCACCGGTATCATTCTCTATGTCTTCGGTACTGGTCCTATCCGCGGTTTCGCCACGACACTTATCATCGGTATCTGTATTTCGTTCTTCACCGCCGTCTTCATGACACGTCTCATCTACGACCGTCAGATGCGCAAGGACAAGTGGCAGAACCTCACCTTCAATACACCGTTCTCGAAGAACCTGATGCAGAACACTAAGTTCAACATCATGGGCCAGTTCAAGAAGAGCTATACCATCTGGGCCGTTGCCGCCGTGCTGTTTATCATCAGCTTCGCTGTTCGCGGACTGAGCCGCAGCATCGACTTCACCGGTGGTCGCAACTACGTCGTTGTGCTCGACAAGGCCGTTCCTGTTGAGGATGTGCGCAATGCTCTCGACGGAGCTTTCGTAAACACCAGCGGCAGCGACGAGGGCAAGAAGGCCAACACCAGCGTCATCGCACTGGAGGGCAGCCGTACCGTGCGTATCTCTACCAACTGGAACTATGAGGCCAACGACCCGTCGGTTGACGAGGAGGCCGAGAAGATTATCTACGACAAGCTGAAGGCAAAGGGCCTTATCACAAAGGCTACTCTTGAAGAGTTCAAGGAAGCACCCACTACAGAGGGTGAGAGCGAGATTGGCACCATCGTTAGTGCTACGAAGGTAGGCCCGTCAATCGCAAAGACCATCACGCGTGGTGCCTTCATCAGTGTGCTGCTGGCTCTTATCGCCATCTTCCTCTATATCCTGCTGCGCTTCCGCAACGTGGCCTTCTCGGTGGGTTCTATCGTGGCTCTGGCCTTCGATGCCCTCATCGTCATCGGCTTCTTCTCTGTGATGCACGGCTGGGTGCCCATGTCGCTCGAAGTAGACCAGACGTTCATCGGTGCTATCCTTACGGTGATAGGTTACTCTATCAACGATAAGGTGGTGGTCTTCGACCGTATACGTGAGAACCTCGGACTCTATCCGAAGCGTGACAAGAAACAGCTGTTCAACGAGTCCATCAACCAGACGCTGGCTCGTACCATCAACACTTCTGTCACCACGCTCATCGTGCTGCTCACCATCTTCATCCTTGGTGGCGACAGCATCCGTCCGTTCTCATTCGCCATGATACTGGGTGTCATCTTCGGCACACTGTCGTCTATCTTCATTGCAGCTCCTACTGCCTACCTCATCCTTTCAAAGAAGAGCGGCAAGGTGAGCGAAAGCAAGAAGATTTCGCTTGACAAGAAATAACGAGAGAGAATTAATATTTGTCAAGAGGTCTTTGCACTGCATTGTCAGGCAAAGACCTCTTTTATTGTCAACCGCACAGTACGAAAAAAATTCTCGTAGAAACTCCGTTAGCTCCTAAATCTTTAAAGCCCTTCGGAGCGTAAGTCCTCCAGGCAGTCGTATGCCGTAACGTCCATACGTGTGGGTGTGATGGCCACATACCCGTGCTGCAAGGCCCAGTTGTCGGTGTCGTCGGCATCAGGCTCGTCGTTCCGGTAGTGACCCACCATCCAGTAGTAGTCGTAGCCGCGAGGATGGTGGCACTTTGTCACCTCATTGCACCATGTGCCGTATGCCATACGGCACACCTTCACCCCCTTGTAGTCACTGCCGTCTTCTGCCAGCAGCGGGAAGTTGATATTGAGGCACACGCCCTTGGGAAGCCCTTTTTCCAGCACCCTGCGTGTGAACCGCTCCACGTAAGGCCGCATGGGTTCGAAGTCGGCATCCTCGCGGTAGTCACACAGCGAGAAAGCCACACTGGGTATGTATTTCATGCATCCCTCCATCACCACTCCCATGGTACCGCTATAGTGCGTGTTTACTGAGCCGTTGTCGCCGTGGTTGATGCCGCCCAACACTAAAGCAGGCCTACGGTCAACAAGCTGCGACAGTGCCAGCTTGACACAGTCTACGGGCGTACCATTGCTCGACCAAATCTGCAAGCCATCCTGCTTATCACGCAGGGAGAGTGTAAGCGGCGTGGTAGCCGAGAATGCACAGGCATAGCCCGAGCGCGACCCTTCGGGGGCACAGACAAGGATGTCGCCCAACGGTCGCACCATGTCTACCAGGCTGTTTATGCCCTTGGCCTTGTAGCCATCGTCGTTGGAGATAAGTATCAGTGGTCTTTCTGTTTGCATAATTACTTCTGAATGACTTTCTTTCCGTTACCATCGATATAGAGGCCACGCGATGGTGTTCCCTGGATGCGGCGTCCCTGCATGTCGAAAAGGGCGCTCTCGCCCGATAAGAATCCCTGCCCCTTCTGGCAGCCAGCATCGTGACTGTTTATGCCCGTCGGCAGATTGTCACCAAGCCGCAGCAGCCTCACACCGTGCGAAGGCACACTCACTGTGATGGAGCCGGTGGCATAGCCCAGGCTTTCCTTTGCCCAGATATCGTAGACGGGCACAGTCTCGCCGGTGCCATAGCCCAGCGCCGTTATGTCGAAACTGTAAGGCTCGTTTTTCATTACATAGAATATAAACTCCATCGTAGTGCCTGAAGTTGAGTTGTTGTCTATGTCGCACGAAGAGTCGTAGCCACAGAGGGCACGGAAGGTCTTGTAGACATGGCCTGCCGGCAGGTCGTAGACCAGTGTGCACTGCGCGTTCATACCTAAGCCTGTCTGGTAGCTCTGCCCTTCCACCTTCAGTGTTCCGTTTTCCACATTCTTGTTCACATGCAGTGTGCCCCACTCCGACGTATAGCTGGTATAGCTCATGGTGGTGAGCGATGTCTCGTTGCCTTCAGCATCGATGAGCACGGGATTTATCAGGTCGGCACGGTCGTAGGCAAAGCCGTCGCCCCAGTTGCTCACCACAATCTTAAGCTGCTCTGCTCCCGTCACGTCGCACTCCATCTGCTTCGACTTAGTACCTGTTCGAGAGATCAGCCCTGAGCGTGCAGCATAGTCGTCCTGCTCATCGGTGAGCGGGTTCTGGTCGAACACCATGAAGCGTATGCTTGTCGTAGCTCCCTGCTGGTTAATGCCAGAGTCGTCGGCAGCTGCCATGGCGGTAAACCTCACGACATCCATATCGTCGGGTATCTGGAAAAAAATAGCAGCATTGGCATCGGTAGAGAACCCCCTGTCATAGGCCTGCCCCATCACCATCATCTTGCCACCGTTGTCCACGTTCTTGTTCTCATACACACGGTTGAAGTAGCTCTTGGTGTACTGGCGTGTCTTATATGTTCCGGTCAGAGGCACCTCAGTACCGTTGCGCAATATCATCGTGGGGTTTATCCAGTCGCCGTGGTCGTAGTTGTAGTTGTCGCCGCCATCGTCAACGACAAGCACCAGGGTCTTTGAGCCTTCGGGCCACGCTATGTCCACGTCAACGGCATGTCCGTCGGTGGTATAGGTCACAATCTCTGAACGGTACAATGCCTTGTTGCCCACCACCCATCGGGTGTTGTCGCGCTGGAAGAGTGCTAGGTAGCGGTTGCCGGTGGAAGGGTCGGTAGACGTCCATGCCACACGCCCCAGGTCTTCGTCGTTCATCACCTCATGGGCATCCTCGCCGTACTTGTGCATCTGGTGGTATTCCTCATTGTTGAGCAGCGAGAGGGTAAAGGCGTCGTTCTTGGTCATCTCTCCACCGAAGAAGAGCGGCGAGTGGCAGATACCCCACAGCGTCATCATGGTGAGCTGCTCGTTCTGCGACAGGTTGGTCCAGCGGCCACCGTCGGCACCCGTATAACCCGGGTCGGCAATGGTCATGGCTATTTGTCCCAAGGGCAGCATGTCGCAGTCGGCATAGTTGCCGGGGCGGGTCACCGTCTCCCAGGCATGGGCCTCGTTGAACACGGCATCCACGGCACTCCAGTTGTCCCACAGGTCGTCCATCATGCGCCACATGTTGGCATTGGCCAGGCACTCGTCGGCATACTGGTACTGCGTCTTGCCGGGCGAGAGCGAGAGCACCATGGGGCGGCCTGTCTGGTCGATGGCTTTGCGTATCATGTGAATCTCGTCGGTATAGAACGGACGGCTCAGGTCGTCAACCTTCAGGAAGTCAACACCCCACTGGGCATACAGGTCCATTATTGAGTTATAATACAACTGTCCTGCCTCGTTGTTCCTTACCAGCAGGTTGTCTTTCAGCCATGTGCATGGCGAGATGGTGCCGTTGTACACCTGCGTCCAGGGCGTATCCTCGCTGCCCTTCAGCTTATAGCTGCTGCCCACCACGCTCTTTGGCACGCCGCGCATGATGTGTATGCCCAGCTTCAGACCCATCTTGTGCAGCTCGTCGGCCAGAGGCTTGAAGCCCACGTTCTTGCCGTCTACCATGCATGAGGGGAATCGTGAGGGCGACGGCAGGTAACGACCATACTCGTCGAGCACATAGTCTTGCGTTCCCTTCTGGTTGTAGTTGCCGCCACCCAGCGAGGGATGGTTACAATACCAGCGAATGTCGATGACGACATATTCCCAGCCGTGGCGCACCAGGTCGTTGTCCACCAGGTAGCGGGCATTCTGCATCACCTCCTTCTCGGTAACGCTAGAGTAGTAGCAGTCCCACGAGTTCCAGCCCATAGGAGGTGTCATGGCCCAAGTGCGGAAGGTTGCCACGTCGTCGGTCTGTGCCTTGACGGTTGCCGACAGTGTCAGCATCATCGTCAGCATGCAAAGTAGATGTCTTTTCATAATAGCAACTTTGTTTTAGCAGTTAATAATCATTAGGTTTTGCAAAGGTACAACTTTTATTTCACATTACAACATTTTCCTGGAAAAACATTTTGATTCATCCACTGCGGTCTGCGAACTGCGTGACAGCAGGGGAGCTTAAGGGTAAATGTATATCAAACCAATTTTTCAATACAGTAAAATCGTATTTGAGCAACAAACGATGCAGAAGCAGCTACTGGTGCTACTGTCATCTGATTATCAAGTGGTTATAGTACAGCATCATGCTACTACCAGTGCTACTGGCGCAAGTTGGCAAGTAAAACAAGTTGTTTTACTGAAAAAGGGGGCTTCCTGTCGGAAAAAGGCGTGCTCTTTTTCCAAAAGGGGGTGCATTTTTTCGGAAAAGGGGTGCAGTATCATCTGCAGTAGCACCTGTAGCACCAGTTAGAGTTAAGAGTTAAGAATTAAGAGTTAAGAATTAAGAGTTAAGAGTTCTTGGACGAGCCAAGCGGCGAAGCCGAGCGGAGAGACTT
>CAMYZK010000076.1 GCA_947303825.1 uncultured Prevotella sp.
GTTGGCAATATTCCGCTGTTCCACCACCAGCTCCATTATGTTGATCAGCTTTCGAGCATCACCACCGCTGTATCGCAACAGTGCTCCAGTCTCTTTCAGTTCTATCTTCAGCTCTTTCAGCACAATGTCGGTGGTAATAGCCCGCTGCAGCAGCTGTATCAGGTCGTCTTTCTCCAAAGACTTGAGTACATAAAGCTGGCAACGTGACAGCAAGGGGCGTATCACCTCAAACGACGGATTCTCGGTAGTGGCTCCTATAAGCGTCACAATGCCACGCTCCACAGCTCCTAACAGCGAGTCTTGCTGGGACTTGGAGAACCGATGGATCTCGTCAATAAACAGTATGGGAGATGCTTCATTGAAGAATCGCGTCTTCTGAGCCTTTTCTATAACGTCACGCACATCCTTCACACCGCTTGTCACGGCAGACAGCGTATAGAATGGTGTTTCAAGCTTGTTGGCAATAATCTGCGCCAGCGTTGTCTTGCCTACACCAGGAGGTCCCCAAAGAATAAAAGAGGAGATGTGCCCCGACTCTATCATGCGTCTGAGCACAGCCCCCTCTCCCACCAGATGTTTCTGGCCTATATAGTCATCTAAAGTACGGGGGCGAAGTCTTTCTGCCAATGGTTGTGACATAATAACACGATGAAAGGACTGGCAAAGACGTCCCGTTACTTTATATTACGACGGTCACACAAGATGTGCGATGAGCTCTTCACGGTCGCCTGGCAGCATATCGATGACCGGAATCTCAATCATCGTATAGCAGCCTGGTTCAAGACGCATCGAAGCACGAGCCACATTGACCAGCACCTGACCTGTCAATGCTGGGTTGTTAATGCTCATGTTGAACTCCAGACGCTGATTCTGTGTCTGTCCGCTCACACCCTTGCGCACAAGGTTCACACCATGTCCCATGTCGCGCACATCGTCAACAGAGTCAACCTGGAAGACATGTGTCTCATCACTAGCAAAATATGGGTCGGCCTTTATTGCTGTCGTCACCTCTTCAAGACTGGCACCATCTTCCAGTTCCACATATACCATACGCCGATGTATGCCTTCACCCAAGGGAATTGTCATGGAGAGTGCATTCTTCACACCCTGTTTTGAGCGCACACAGACACTGTGTCCCATCGACATGCCAGGACCGAAGTTAGTATAGCTGAGTCCCTTAGGTGCAAGGCTCTGCATCAACGTTCTAACTATGCTGTCGCTACCTGGGTCCCAGCCGGCAGCAATAACACTGACCGTTTTGGTTTCCTTGTTGATATCCATTAGAGTGCGGCGATAGTCTCGTATCATGGTATGTATATCAAAAGAGTCTACAGTGTTTATACCCAAAGGCAGAATCTGCTTGGCATACTCCTCGCACGAGCGTGTGGGCGTGGCAAGAATAGCCACGTCCACACTGTCGAGCTCACGTATATCTTTCACCACTGGATATTGCTCCAGTTCGGCAGGCTTGTTTTCCGCACCCTGTCTGCGCACCACGCCTGCAATTTCAAAATCGGCAGCGGCCTCAAGAGCCTGAATAGCATACCGTCCAATATTGCCGTAACCCACTACGGCAGCTCTAATTTTCTTCATCTTTGTGTATTAGTTTTTGTGTCTATGTTGGTCTATTGTTCCTTTGAGGCATTCTCTGCATCAATGGCCTTTATTTTCTCTTTTACAAGCTGCATATCATCTTTCAGCTTCTGCATTTTGCGGTTCATCTCGTCAATGAGGCTGTTTCCTTTCTTTGAGCTAGCAGTAAGGAATCCAAGGTTATTCTCATAGGTCTGAATTTCCTGTTTCATCTGCTCACATTGCCTTACCAGTCTCTGGCGCTCGCTGTCGAGTGCACCTTCACCACGCTCAGCCACTTGTTTGAGGTTATCCTTGAACTTGTTGAGACGGCGTCGTGCAACACTGATGTTAAGCTCCTTATAAAGTTTATCCAACACCTCACGATACTCCTCATACAGCTTGTCTTTCTCCTTGAAAGGCACATGACCAATAGCGTTGTACTCCTCAACCAGCTGCTGCACCTTCTCTTGCAGCCCATCAGAAGCACCTTCTTCGGCAACTGCCTTCAGACGGCTTATGACATCACGTTTCTTCGCCAAGTTCTCACGCTCCTCACCACGCTGTCCTGCTCCAGCAGCATTGCGAGCCTCAAAGAACTTGTTGCAGGCACCAAGGAACTCCTCCCACAGTTGGTCACCTAGTTTGCGTGGTACCATGCCGATGGTCTTCCATTCTTTCTGGAGCGAAATGAGCTTATCACTGGTAGAACGCCATTCTGTACTGTCTTGCAAAGCCTTTGCCTTCTCTATGAGAGCACGTTTCTTTTCAGCATTCTCCTTATACGACTCTTTGAGCGAACGGAAATGCTCTGCCTTTGCAGTGAAGAAGCTGTCGCAGGCAGCGCGAAATCGCTCAAAAATCTTGACATTCATTTTCTGCGGAGCAAAGCCAATGGTCTTCCACTCCTGCTGCAAGGCAATTATCTCCTGTGTGCGGCTATCCCAGTCGGCAGCATTCTTGTTCTCCTGTGCCACAACAGCCTCTGCTTTCTCGCACAACTCAGTCTTACGCGCCAGGTTCTCTTCCTCACGTGCCCTAAGACCTTCAAAGTGTTGCTGATGACGCTTATTGATAACTGTCGAAGCTGCTTTAAAGCGCTGCCACATCTCCTCGCGCAAATCCTTAGCCACAGGACCTATCTCCCGGTATTCCTGATGCAACTTCTGAAGCTGGTGGAAAGCACTGATGACATCTGGCTCATCAGCCAGTTTCTCTGCTGCCTCGCAGAGGCGGTTCTTGGCCTCAAGATTCTTTTTGAAGTCTAGTTCACGGGCTTCACTGTTCAGCTTCAGCAAGTCATAGAACTGCTCTACATACAACTGATAGTTACGCCACAGCTCATTGGCACGATCTGCAGGGACTGACTTTATATCTCTCCACTCCTGCTGCAATGCCTTAAATTCCTGATATGTCTTGCTAGCCTCCTCAGGCGAGGTGACCATGCTCTTTATCTTTTCAATAATGGATAGTTTCTTCTTCAGGTTTTCCTCCTTCTCGGCTTCCTGTTCCCTGAAGAGCTGCTGTCTACGCTCCTTTATTACTCCCATTTCTGCCTTGAACATTTCCTCGTCTTCATCAGGAGTAATCAGATAAGTCTCCGGGTTGCCCCCAGCCTCAATAAAATCCTTTATGGCTGCTTCCCGCTCGGCAATATGAAGTTTATAGAAAACCGTCTTAAGATAGTCAACCTCGTCTTTACGTGGGGTTTCATCGCCGTGAGCAATCTCTTTGACACGCTCTAGCACCTCTTTCTTCGAAGTGTATACCTTGCGTTCTTCTAACTGCTCTAAAGCCTGTTCCTCAGGAAGCTGATCCTCAGGAGCCAGTTCCTCGGCAGCTGTCTCCTCCGATGCGTGTTCTTCAGGAGCATCTGTCTTCAGGGCCTGTTCGTCTGAAGGCAACGATTCTTTCTGAGCCTTATCTTCAGGAACCGGCACAGTTTCTTCTTTAACGGCTGTTTCAACTTGAGAAGCCTCGGGTGCAGATGCCACCTGTTCTTCTACTTTTTCTTCCACTTTTTTTCCCGTTTCTTCGACTGGCGAATTAACGAGGTTGTTCTCTTGAGAGTCCATCATTTAACTTTGTTTAGTTACTGATTTGATTAGTATGTTCACTATTGGGGGTCAAAAGTACGAAAAAGTTAGGAGTTAGGAGCGTTTGTGCTATGATTATTTGCCGTTTGTTATCTTTTTTTAACAACTCATTTGTAGTAATAATACCAATAGGTACGCCTGAAAGCTTCTTCCTGCCTTATTCTTCGTTCTGATTTCTTTGGATACAGCGAGTCGAATCGCTCAAAAGTTCTCCATTTCTCCAGCATCAGCGAGTCCTTATATATAAATAATGTGTCTTCTCTCTGCTGATATAAAACCAGAGCCTCCCGATAATGCCTTGGAAGCGAGTCGGCACTTAGCGTATAGTATCGTGGCAGGCAAACGGCAAAGGAGTCTAGTCTTCTGTCAATGAGATGCCCTGCCAGCTTGTAGTCACGGAAGGCTGTAGTTGCCATCGAGTCACGTTCCAGCGAGTCAAGATACTGCCTCACAGTAAACCGCTTAGCCAGCTCACTGACACCATTGTACGGCGGACGCAGTGTGTCGGCAGCCAATTGAGCACGTAATGCAGAGTCATTGCGCAGCACGATGCTGTCAGGGCGCACACCAAAATGATCCCAAATAAGTGTGTCAGGCATAAGCATCAGCTGCCCTTTGCTCCCAGCCATAGGCAACATGTCAATACTTGTTCCATCTATGGCATAAGAGAAAAGACTGTCGCCCAACAGTCCTTGTCTGGAGAGGGCAAAAATGCGAAGCATGGTAAGGCTCTCGTCTGTCTCCAGCGACCTACTCCCAGCCTGCAGTGCAGCATCGGTCTTTCCTTCTATCAAGGCAATTTCGGCATGTGCCCTGAAATGTCGCACGGCATTGGTATCACTCACCGTGGCAACTGCTAGCATCATAACTGCCATCATAAGCAGGTTCTGCCACAAGCTGCGCCAGAATGTATCCAAGGAAGGTTTCTCTGCAACCGTATTTGTCTTCCCTATCACCACCAAGGCCACAAGCCACAACACCAATATAGCAGGTCCTGCCCACAGCCAATTGCCCCAAGAGAAAGGATGGCTTACACTGGAGATAAAAGCAAATAGCAGGAATGCAGGGACATAGCTCAGCGCATGCAACCGTTCGGGCAGTCTCGTGAGAAATGCAGTGACCAGCTGAACGATGCACAGCACCACTGTAATGACTATTGCGCCTATTGTAAGGTTGTAATGTGTCTTGCCCCCGCTCAGTCCATGCTGGGCTACAGTAAGCAGGTCGCCTTGGAAGAAATATAGCCAGCAAAAAGAGAAGAGGACAAACAGCGAGGCACACACCATTTTGATGATGGTGGTGCCCTCGCCCTTCTTTCTATTATTTCTTTTCATATAGGAAAACCGCACGCTTCTCTGCGCCTAACCTCAGCCCATTTTGCGCTCAATTTTTCTTCAGCACCACTGCCGAGCGTGCAGGTATGTAGAGTTTTAGCCACTCCTTGTGGTCTTTCACGTATAGTGGGTCATAGTTGGTGAAATGTGTCACGCTATCATCAGCGAAGCCAAAGCCGCCGAAGTCTTTCGAGTCGGTGTTGAGCACCACGTCATACGAGCCTGTAGGCACTAGGAACCCATAGTCGGTAAACGACTGTGTTGGTGAGAAGTTGAACACGAAGAGCAGGTCGCCACGCATGAAGGCCAGCACCTGGTCGCCGTCGTTGTGCCAAATCTCCTGCACGGGCTTGTTCTGGAAGTTACGCACTGACTTGATTACCTTCAGCATCTCGCGATCGAAGTCGCCCAGCCAGTGGTAGCACAGGTCTTTGTTGTCCACAAGGCTCCACTGCCGACGTGCATACTTGTAGCTCCAGCCATTGCCCTCGCGTGGGAAGTCAATCCATTCTGGGTGTCCGAACTCATTACCCATGAAGTTCAGGTAGCCGCCGTTGATGGCTGCTGCGGTGACAAGGCGTATCATCTTGTGCAGGGCTATGCCACGCTCGGCCACACCATTTATATCTTTCTTGGCGAAGTGCCAGTACATATCAGCATCAATAAGCCTAAAGATGATGGTCTTGTCACCCACCAGAGCCTGGTCGTGACTCTCACAATAGCTGATGGTCTTCTCGTCAGGACGACGGTTTTTCACTTCCCAGAAGATGCTGCTTGGCTTCCAGTTCTCATCGCTCTGCTCCTTGATGGTCTTAATCCAGTAGTCGGGAATGTTCATAGCCATACGGTAATCGAATCCGAAACCTCCATCCTCAAATTTGGCAGCAAGACCAGGCATGCCGCTCACTTCCTCGGCAATGGTGATTGCCTCAGGGTTTACCTCGTGGATGAGTTGGTTGGCCAGGGTGAGATAGCAGATGGCGTTGTCATCCTCATGACCGTTGAAGTAATCGGCATAGTTGCAGAAGGCCTCGCCAAGTCCGTGGCTGTAGTAAAGCATGGAGGTGACGCCATCGAAGCGGAAGCCGTCGAAGTGGAACTCCTCAAGCCAGTACTTACAGTTCGACAGTAGGAAGTGTATGACATCGTCTTTGCCATAGTCGAAACAGAGCGAGTCCCATGCCGGATGCTCGTGCCTGTCGCCGGGGTAGAAGAACTGGTTGGGGTCGCCGCAAAGGTTGCCAAGTCCTTCCACCTCATTCTTCACAGCGTGGCTGTGTACAATGTCCATAATTACAGCTATGCCCAGTCGGTGAGCCTCGTCAATGAGGGCCTTCAGCTCCTCTGGCGTACCGAAGCGGCTGCTTGGTGCAAAGAAGCTAGACACGTGATATCCGAAAGAGCCATAGTAGGGATGCTCCTGAATGGCCATCACCTGTATGCAATTGTAGCCGTCTTTGGCCACACGGGGCAGCACGTTGAGGCGGAACTCCTCGTAGGTGCCCACCTTCTCGGCATCTTCGCCCATACCTACATGGCACTCATAGATAAGCAGCGGGTTCTTCTTGGGCTTGAAGCCGGCCTTCTTCCACACGTAGGGCACGGCGGGGTTCCACACCTGTGCCGAGAAAATCTTCGTCTGGTCGTCCTGCACCACTCGGCGGCACCATGCGGGAATGCGCTCACCCTCACCACCATTCCATTTCACCTTCATCTTGTACAGCTGACCGTGCTTCAGGTCTTTCTCCTTCAGCTTCAGCTCCCAGTTGCCGGTACCCTCTATTCGCTTACAACGGTATTTCTCATCTTCCTTCCAGTCGTTGAAGTCACCTATAAGATAGATCTCGGTGGCGTTGGGTGCCCACTCGCGGAACACCCATCCGCGTGTCAGCTTGTGTAGGCCGAAGTAGAGGTGTCCAGTGGCAAAGTCACTAAGTGTAGACTTGCCGTTCTTCGTTAGCTGGTTCATTTCCCAAACAGCATGATCGTGGCGACCACGTATGGCGTCTTCAAACGGTTCCAGCCAGCCGTCATTCTGTACGAGGCCTATATGGGGATTGGTTATTGGGGCGTTGAGCTTTGCTTTTTTCTCTGTAACCTCCTTCTTTATACTTTTCTTTGTTGCCATAATACTTCTAATTAATTCTTGACTTTGAATATTGCCTTTTTTATTTCCGGTGCCATAGTGATGCAAGGTGCATGTCCATCTTGTGGGAAGAAAACAGCAAACATACCCGGCTGGCAGTCAACAAAGCTCTCAGCCATGATGTCGCCATACTTGGTAATGTCTTTCTCGGCATTGTACTCCGCCTGAGGCAGATTGCACAACGGTGTATACCCAAATGTCTCCGATGCGTCGATAGGTATCTGTATGTCTATCATTTTCCTGTGGGTCTCCAGGACAGCAGCATCGGGAGTGCGCCCCTTTGCCATCTGTATGTTCACAAAAAGTTCGCCCTCTTTAATGATATGCTTTCCGACGTCGAGTTTGTTAATGTCGTTCTTCTTGAGAAACTCCACCACTTCCTTGAAGAGCGGATTAATGGCCTCGTACTTTGCGAGGTTGTCTAAGGTATCTATAATCATAACTTCTAAGTCCCCAACGCTAGGGGGATAGGGTCTGAACAAGCGAAGATGCAAACCCGTTTAGATTTATTAGGTGAATATTCTTGTAGGGAATGTTGGTCTGCGCTTGTTCAGCCTTCCATCCCCTGACTTCTTAATTCTATTTGGATCGTTTTCCCTGCACATAGGTGCCTTGTGCAGTAACTTTTCCGTTTCGGTCTTTCTCCACAAACTGCCCGTCGCGCTTTCCGTTCAGGTAGCTACCCTCGAAGCGTCGTCCGTCTTTTGTCTCTTCTATGGCCTTGCCGTTGCGCAGCCCGTTCTTGTATGTTGCCTTGAACTTTGAGCCGTCAGCCATGTGGCCTATACACTCACCATCGGGTTTGCCGTCCTTGAAGTGTCCCTCCACGGTATCGCCCTTCTTAGTGGTGAGCTTGCCCTTTCCTCCCGGAGCATCGGCATCCCACTGCCCCTGGTAGGTTGTTCCGTTTGCCCATACTATAGTGCCATTACCACTCTTGTCGCCATTCTTGAACTGGCCGGTATACTTGTCACCGTTAGCATATGTAATTATTCCCGTGCCTGTGCGTAAGCCTTTCTGATAGTCACCTTCGTATATGTCGCCGTTCTGGAACCTGTATATCCCCTTGCCATGCTGTAGGTCGTCCTGCCACTGTCCCACATAGAGGTCGCCGTTAGAATATTTGTAGGTGCCCTTGCCATTTCGCTTGTTGGCAACCCACTGACCGTCATACTCCGAGCCGTCGGCCCAATGATAGACACCCTGTCCGTGTCTTAGGTCGTTCTTCCAGTTACCATCATACCACGCACCACTGGCAAAAGTATATTTTCCCTTGCCCTGACGCTCGTCGGCATGCCAGTTACCGTCGTATATGTCACCGTTGAAGTAATACATCACTCCGTGGCCCTGCTGATAGTCACTGTACCACAGTCCCACATATTTATTGTTATTAGCAAACCAGAAGGTGCCTTGCCCATGCTGGTGGTCGTCAAGCCACTGTCCTTCGTAACGTTCTCCATCAAAGAATACGTAGGTGCCTGTGCCTTGACGCTTGCCTTTCACATAGTCACCCTCATACCAGTTGCCGTTCTTCCATGTTGTCTTGCCCTTGCCATTGGGCTTGCCCTGGCTCATCTCTCCGTTGTAGTCGCCCCCGTCACGTGTAGTGCACGAACCCAGCGTAATGCCTTGAGCCAGAGCCAGAGAGGGCATCAGCATAAGGCCAAATGATATTAATATAAGTCTTGCTTTCATGATAATTTCAATTTTTCACCCCCAAAATTACGAAAAAAAAAACTGACAGGCAAAGATTTTAAGATTTTCGACAAAAGAATTAAGAATTATTTGTAAAACTTTGAAACGTTCTTTGCATGCACACAAAAAGTAACAGGTGTAAAATATTGAATTATCCGCTTATCCTACACCCAGTACTGATTATCAATGAGTTATCGAAGATTTATCCGCATGTTATCCGCTAATCATCCTACACCTAATGCCGAATTTGGCATATTTTTGCTTGCAAACTTCTATTTTTTAGCAATTTTGCATGGTCATTCAGTAAGTAGGAGGTGCGCTTGAGGCAAAAAGAGATGCGTCCGAAAAAAACAAAGGGGCGCCGGACGAAAATCCGAGCTGCTCGGACAGTAATCCCTCCACGCCATTCATCGCTGAACGGCCCTTCTTTCGTCGAACAGCGGATAATAAGCGGATAATAAGCGGATAAT
>CAMYZK010000077.1 GCA_947303825.1 uncultured Prevotella sp.
AGTATCTCAATGCCAATGCCAACGTTCACAGGGGCGTTCACTATCTCTCACAGAAAGCCACTGAGTTGCATGAGCAGGCACGCGAGCGCGTAAGGCAGTTCATTGGAGCCCGAAGTACCAGCGAGATAGTCTTCACCAGAGGCACTACGGAGACCATCAACTTGGTGGCTGCCACCTTCTGCCTGTCGCAGATGAAAGAGGGCGACGAAGTCCTTGTTACCGACATGGAGCACCACTCGAATATAGTGCCCTGGCAGATGCAGGCACAGCAGCGAGGGATAGTGGTGAGGCACCTGCCTATAACCGATGACGGAGTGCTACGCATGGACTTGCTTGACGAGTATATGACAGATAGGACACGGCTGGTGAGCCTTGCCCATGTGAGCAACGTGCTGGGAACGGTGAACCCAGTAAAGCAGGTGACAACTCTGGCACATAGCCGAGGTATTCCTGTGATGGTGGACGCTGCGCAGAGTGTGCCCCATATATCTATAGACGTGGCTGACATAGACTGCGACTTCATGGCCTTCAGCGGGCACAAGATGTATGGCCCTACGGGTGTGGGAGTGCTATACGGCAAGGAAGAGTGGCTGGAGAAGCTGCCGCCCTATCAGGGTGGAGGAGAGATGATAGGCAGCGTGAGCTGGGAAAAGACCACCTGGAACGAGTTGCCGTTCAAGTTTGAGGCCGGCACCCCCGACTATGTGGCTACTCACGGTCTGGCGGCGGCAATAGACTATATGGAGAACGTGGGCATGGACGCCATAAACCGCCACGAGCAGCAGTTGCTGGTATACTGCACGAAGAAGCTGGGCTGCATAGACGGTCTGCATATACTCGGGCCGGACATCTCCGGACAGGCAGGCTCGGCACCGGCAGGGCAGGCGACGGTGAAGGATGCCGTGGTGAGCTTCGTTGTAGACGGAGTACATCCGCTAGACCTTGGCACGCTGCTCGACCAGCTGGGAGTGGCCGTGCGTACAGGCCACCACTGTGCGGAGCCTCTGCTGACAAGGCTAGGCTATTCCAGCACCGTAAGGGCTTCGTTTGCAATGTATAACAATACTAAAGAGATAGATGCCCTGGCAGATGCGCTGCAAAGGGTTATACCGATGTTGAGTTGAGAGTTGAGCCCCGAAGGGGCGTTCAGACCACAGGCAGGGGTAAAACCCCTGTTGAGAGTTAAGAGTTAGGAGGTGAGAAAATGCTTGAGAGTCATTACTATAAAGGAATGGTGGAGGCGGGCGTAGACGAGGCTGGACGCGGATGTCTGGCCGGTCCTGTCTTTGCTGCTGCCGTAATACTGCCTATGGACTACTCCCATCCCTTGCTCAACGACTCGAAGCAGCTCTCTGACCAACGCCGACGGGAGCTGCGAGAGGTGATAGAGCGCGATGCCGTGGCATGGGCAGTGGCTAGTGCTTCGCCAAAGGAGATAGACCAGATAAACATATTGAATGCCAGCATCCTGGCCATGCACAGGGCTTTGGATGCCCTGAAAGAGCAGCCACAGGCTGTGATAGTGGACGGCAACCGCTTCAAGCCATGGCGCAAGCTGCCGTATACCACCATAGTGAAAGGCGACGGAAAGATGATGGCAATAGCTGCCGCCAGCATTCTGGCTAAAACCTACCGTGACGACTATATGATAGCCCTGGCCAATGACTATCCGCAATACGGATGGCAGCAGAACAAGGGATACCCTACGCAGCAGCACCGGCAGGGGATAAGGCTGCACGGACTGTCGCCGTATCACAGGCTGTCGTTCACCCAGTTGCCTCCGGCTGAGTTGGAGCTGCCCTTTGCTGACTAGGAAAACCTTAAGAAACAACACATGCGCTACAACTTCATACATCTGGAAGAGACAGTATCGACAAACAGCTACTTGGCAACCCATGCCTGTGCAGACGACTGCGTGGTGTGGGCCGACTATCAGACGGCAGGGCGCGGAAGTGCCGACAACTCTTGGGAGAGGGCTCCGGGAGAGAACCTGCTTTTCTCTATGCTCATTCATCCGAAGGAGATAAGACCTTCCGAACAGTTTCGCATCTCTATGGCTATCTCTATGGCAATGGTAGAAGCACTGAAGCCGCTGTTGCGGGATTACGGTGGTCAGGAGGGTGACGGAGATATGGCCCTACTGAGCATAAAGTGGCCTAACGACATTTACTGGGGCGACAGGAAAATGGCCGGAATACTGATAGAGAACCGTATGACAGGCCAGCAGATAAGCCAAAGCATAATAGGCGTGGGGCTGAACGTCAACCAGACGCAGTTTGTCAGCGATGCCCCCAACCCCGTGTCGCTGCGCCAGATAACTGGCTGCAGCTACGACAGGGAGGTGTTGCTGCACAGCATCACCGACAGGTTTTCGCTGGATGTAGACGCCTTTGAATACAGGCAGATGCTGTATCGGCGCAGGGGATTCTTTGGCTACCGGGACAGTAAAGGAACTTTCGAGGCACAGATGGAGACTGTGGAGGATGACGGTCACCTCATACTGCGAGACCGCGAGGGGTGGCTGCGCAAATACTCCTTCAAGGAAGTGCAGTATCTCCTCCCTACCACACCAACCTTACCTACAATACCTACTTTACCTACAATATAATAATTATGGCAAGATTCAAACGTATTCTACTAAAACTCTCAGGCGAGAGCCTGATGGGTAAGCAGGGTCATGGCATTGACCCTGAGAGGCTGGGCGACTATGCCCGTCAGATTAAAGAAGTGCACGACCTGGGCGTGGAGATAGGTATCGTCATTGGTGGCGGCAATATCTTCCGTGGACTTAGCGGCAGTCAGAAGGGATTCGACCGTGTGAAAGGCGACCAGATGGGTATGTGCGCCACAGTGATCAACTCGCTGGCACTGTCGTCGGCTCTGGATGCCGTGGGGGTGAAGAACAAGGTGCTTACAGCTATACGCATGGAACCCATAGGTGAGTTCTACTCCAAGTGGAAGGCTATCGAGGCCATGCAGCAGGGCATGGTATGCATCTTCTCGGCCGGAACAGGGTCGCCATACTTCACCACCGACACGGGGTCAAGTCTGCGTGGCGTGGAGATAGAGGCCGACGTGATGCTGAAGGGTACACGTGTGGACGGCGTCTATACGGCTGACCCGGAGAAAGATCCCACAGCAACGAAGTTCGATGAGATTTCCTATCAGGAAGTGCTCAGCCGAGGGCTAAAGGTGATGGATCTCTCGGCTATCTGTATGTGTCAGGATAACAAGCTGCCCATCTATGTGTTTAATATGGATGTGGTGGGAAACCTGATGCGTGTGATGCAGGGAGAGGAGATAGGAACACTGGTGCATCCCTAGCTCTCGGTATAGTCTACGTATTCTCCCTCGTTTTGTGAGAATATCTTCTTATTGGCAACGCTGGGGTCACGGTTGTCGATGATGGTGACTCCGGCGCTTGTCTTTGTGGTGCGCCGCGTAGACTGCTGTTGCTGTCTGGTCTGTGCCCGCTCGCGCCATCCGTTGGGATTGCCCTTGAAATACTCCTCGTCGAACATGGGACCCTCGTTGGCCTTCTTGCGGTAGTAGTCCTTGTCGGCCATCCGCTGGAAGGCTTCATCGCTCATGTGGTCTTGCATGGCATCCCTGAAGGCACGCATACGCTTACGGACCTTCCATACAAAGGCAGCAATAATTGCTGTCACCAAAAGAAAGAAGAAGCCTATTAAGGCGAGGAAAAACTTCATAGCGTCAAGGGTTTGGTGTGGGTTTTTGTCTTTCGGTAGCAATAGAGAGAACAATGTACCAGGCGATGATGATTGCCAGAGCACCAATGCCAAAGATTATCAGAAGTGGCAGGCAGCTAATAAGAAAGAGCCACTTCACCTCGTTGCCTTTCCATCCCCATGTCTTGAATTTAAGTGCAAACATTGGTATCTCGCTTACCAACAGATAGCAGCTCACTGCCATCAGCACAAAGAGCACAGGTATGATGGACGGTATCTCATAGAGCTTATAGCCCCAACCCACCACCAGGCTTCCCCAGAACAGGGCGTTGGCAGGAGTAGGCAGGCCAATGAAGCCCATAGACTGGCGTTCGTCAAGATTGAACTTTGCCAGCCTCAATGCAGAGAAGGCTGCCATGATAAACGCCAGGAAAGGCGAATAGACAAGTATGGTGCGTATCACCTCGCCCATCGGTCCGTCGGGAACGGAGTAAATGAGATGGGAAGAGTTAATGAAGAGAAACCGGAAAAGAATGACCGACGGAGCCACGCCAAAGGTAACGACATCGGCTAGCGAGTCGAGCTCCTTGCCTATGGGTGAGCTGACACCTAGCAGACGGGCACTCATGCCGTCGAAAAAGTCGAACACCGCACCTGCTATTATTGCCCAAAAAGCAGCAGCGAAACCGTCGTAGAGTGCAAAAACAATAGCCATGCAGCCAGAAATGAGGTTGCAACAGGTGATGGCGTTGGGGATGTGCTTTTTCAAGAGTTAAGAGTTAAGAATTAAGAGTTTTTCGAGGAGCGAAGCGGCGTAGCGGGGCAGAGATTAGGGTGTTGACCGTATAACGGTAGCCGGGCTCAATAGTCAGGCGGTGTGCAGCACTCCTGAAAGGTTAAGGCAACCTGGCTATCACTGTCTGGTCGCCTGTGGTGGGCTGTCCCATCTTGACGCAGGGAGTAGAGCCTAGCGGCAGATAGACATCAACACGAGAACCAAGCTTGATAAAGCCCAGATGCTCGTCAATATAGCATTCCTCAAGGTCTTTGGCGTAGGTCACTATGCGGCGTGCCATGGCACCGGCTATCTGGCGTACCAGCACCATCTGACCATCGGGAGTCTCTATCATTGTATCGGCATGCTCGTTCTCCTCACTGGCTTTTGGCAACCATGCCTTGTGGTAGTTACCATTGAAGTGGCGCACGAACTTCACCTGCCCGTCAACAGGAAACCAGTTGGCATGGACATTAAGCGGACTCATGAAGATAGAAATCATAAGGCGACGCTCATGGAAGTATTCGTGCTCGTCGGTCTCTTCAATCACCACTATCTTGCCATCGGCAGGAGCCACAACTACTTTCTCAGTATCATCGGGGAAATAGCGTATAGGGCAGCGGTAAAAATTGAGAACAAGTAGCCAAACAACTCCAAAAACGAGTGTAAAAGCTGCAAATGGTATCCAAGAATCGAAAGAGCGCCACAGGATAACTGCTACTGCCACTATAGCAATAAGGCTGTAGAGCAGTTCGTTTGTTCCCTCGCGATGAATACGTATTTTCTTTAGTTTCTTTATTCTTTTTCCCATTTCGTTATTTCTCGAATCCGAAATACGGTGCAAAGGTACAGTTTTTTTGTTAAATCTCAAATTTTTTTCTTATTCTTTTACACTTTTCCCCTGTTTTGTAATACTTTATTCTCTTTGGTATGATAGTTTTCCCATTTTTTTGCATGCAAAAGCGGGGGCTAACCAGTTTTTATTGAATCTCTACATTCTTGAACTCCAGCCCTTCGGCTTCGATAGTGAGGTAGTAGGTGCCGGCATTAATTTGTGTGCCGGTAGTGGTACTAAGCATCTTGAACTTGTTGGGTGTGGAAGGGAAAGTGATACTTCTGTCAACGAGCGTAACCTTCTTGCTGTCTGTAAGACGAAGGCGGGCGGTGACGGGGCTGCCGCTGGTGTTCTTATAGCGGAACCGGAGAGCATACTCTTGACCCAGTCCGGGGGAGATGACGAAGGTGGTGAGTTTTTGAGTTTTTGAGTTTTTGAGCTTTTGGGGCTCGTAGACAGTGGCAGGACGTGCCTCGGTGTCTTGCGGCAGTTCTTCTTTCGGTAGAATGGCTATGGTGTCAGTGTCTAAGGCTATCCATGTGTTCTTACGAGCTTCGTTTGTTTTGTTGGTGTGATAAGCCCCACCGGTATTGTATGCCTCTTTAGAAATGTTAGGCAAAGAAACGGCTATGGCTGCTATGACAGCTTGGCCGGATTTCACTTCGGGGAAAGAAATGCGGATGCGGCCTTCTTTTGCGGGAGCATAGACAATGCGCTTCAGGGCTCCGCAGTAGCCAGCTTCAGCCCATGGGTCGAGGCCATTGATGACGAGGCTGTCGTTGACGGCAACATCGAAGATGCGGAGGCCCTCGTAGTCGGCAGTCTCACTGGTGTCGCCCTTACCGTGCCAGGGTTCCAGGAAGTATAGCTCTATGCGGTAGATGGGACTTGTTTGTTCTTCGACGAGCGAAGTGGCAGAGCCGAGCTGCGACTCTGTGGCAACAGACGGAACGGGCAGGTCGTACCAGAGGCGGTGACGGCCGAAGCGGAAGAACTGGAACAGATTGTCGCTTTGTGTGCCTCGGATGTCGGTCATGATGTGGCGCTGCGAAGCATGGAAGGGGTGGATGCCAGCGAAGTCCTGGCCCCAGGAGTGGCTGAGTAGCGAGTCGTCGGCCTGCCAGTACTGGCCGAACTCGTCTGTGAAGGCATCGCCGCCGCAGTTGATGCGATAGAGGTAGTGGTAGCCTTCTGCCCCCTTCGTGAGGTCACGGTTGCGGTCGGCGGGAGTGGCAACGGGGGAACCGTTGCCCACACTATTGCTCATACTGCCGTTGCCCACACTATTGCTCATACTGCCGTTGCCCACACTATTATTCACACTGCCGTTGCCCAAACTGTTTGGGAGACCGTTGCCCACACTGTTGGTGTAGCGTTGTTTGTACATGTAGTATGCCAGTGTAGGTTCTTCCCAGATGGTGGTGAGTCCCTTGTAGTTGATGGGGCCTATCTTATCTATGCGGCGCAGGGCACCGTCGGGCTGTGTGCGGCCTGGGTTGTCGTGGCTTGAGAGGAGCCACTGAAAATGGCCGCATACACCGGTGGTGTCGGTGGGAGAACCACCGACCATAGTGAAGGCTTTCTCTTCGAAGGCTTTCTCGGCAAGGCGGGCTTTCTTTTCGAGGAGGGCGGTGAAGCTCTCCTCACTGTATTTCGCCGGGCCGTGGAGGTCGAGGGTGCGCCAGGCACCGTACTCGCCATTGAGAAGCTGGTCGGGGCGTGACAGTTCTTCGGCATAGTTGTCGGCAGAGCCGCCGTAGGTACCGCTCCAGTTCTGTATGACGTTCCAGTCGGTGCCCTCACCGCCATTACAGGTGGTGATGGCGCGCTGGTCGCGGCAGGTGGGGTCTAGCGAGCGTATCAAGTTGCTGCATTCCTCAGCGAAGTCGCGGGGCAGCACGCTCTCATTCTGCAGTCCCCAAAGGATGACGGAGGGCGAGTTGCGACGTTCCTTTATCCATCGTACTAGCAGTCGCTTGAAATTCTCCCGGAACTCAGGCGTGTCGTACCAGATGTGGGCAGAGAACTGACTCCAGAAGAGCATGCCCTGCTCGTCGAGCAGCTGCTGGTAGTAGAGGTTGTGAGGCTGGTGCGCCTCGCGGAAGGCGTTGAAGCCGGCGTTGCGAATCTGTTTTATGCGTGCGGCTATCTGCTCGTGGCTGAAGGCGTGGCTCGCCCCAAGGATATGCTCGTACTCGCAGGTGCCATTGATGAAGACGGGAGTGCTGTTGAGGTAGAAACGGTGGTCGTGGCTAGAAGAACGAGTGTCTCTAGTTATGCTAGTATTACCAGACATACTAGTATCTCTAGAAAGACTAGGGGAGCTGGTGTGACAAGGCCAGGAGATGCTGCGGATGCCGAAGACGGTGGTGACGAGGTCGGTGGTGACAAGGGCGGGTTCTCCTTGCAGGTTGGCATCGCCATCGTAGTGGTCGGGCTGCTTCACCATCGTCGTCAGGGTGTATAGGTAGGGGTCGTCAAGGCTCCAGCGATGGGCTTTGGCAATGGGTGACACTTGTCTTACCGTGCGTGTCTCGCCTGGACCAAGAATCATGGACTCGTAGAGCCTGAATACGGTTTTGCCGCTCTTTTCAGCGAACTTACTAACAAACTCGATGCTGGCGGGGTTGGTGCTGTAGTTCCTTAGCTCGGTCTCGATGAACACGGAGTCGCAGGCAGCGTTGTTCCATACATGAACACCAAAGGGTTCGATACGCACGGCATCGGTCTCGATGAGCGTGACGGGTCGGAAGATGCCAAAAGGCTGGCTTCCCTCGCTAAAACCCCACTCAGACGAGCAGCCACCGCAGACCCACGGCGACTCGGTCTGCATGGCGGGATGGTCGACGAGGACGCTCAACTCGTTATCCCCATTGCGTAGGGCTTCGGTCACATCGAGGGTCCAGACGGTGCGGCCGACAAGTTCGCGGGGGTACTGTTTGCCGTTGAGTGTAACGGTAGCGTAAGTGCCTACACCCTCAAACTGGAGAAAGTAGCGTCGGCCTTCACGTTTCTCGCACGCGAACATTTTATTATATGTGGCCGATCCGTGCAGGTTGCCGTGGCGCAATTGGCGGTAGCCGTAATAGTCGTCGAAATTGTGGGGGAGGTTAACGTGCATGATGGAATCGTGCGCCACAGGACACCTGGCCTGCCAGCCGCCGTTAAGGTCAATATGACGGCGAGGGCCTTTCGACTCAGGTTCGGGAAAGCTGACGTTGCTGCGGCCGAGGGGGACGCTGGTGGCAACGGCTATGCCGCGCTGTCCGGCATTGTTCACGGCGCAGTAGAAATGGTAGACCACTCCATCGTGCTTCACCACATAGCTCTTGTGGGCGAACATCTCGTCGTAGGGCTTTGACGGGGTAATGAGGTCGGGACCGTTCCAGCACTGCCAGTTTACGAGGTCGCGGCTGACGGCGAAGGTGTTGAAAGCGTTGTACTTGCGCGAGGGGTCGTAGGCCTTGAAATAGAACATGACGTAGAGGGGACTGTCGGCGGGGAAACTGCCGACCACTGTAGCATTGCTGGCGGGGAAACCGCCGACCACTGTAGCATTGAAACGGGCTATCTGCGCGTCGCCGGTGATGATGCCGCCCACCTCGTTGGCAAAGACGGGGTTGGCATTGTAACGTTTCCATTTCTTGAGGTCGTTGCTAAGGGCGATGCCTATGCGCTCGGCCTTCAGCTTGTTGGTGGGATTGATGCCGCCGGCGTTGTAGAACATCAGGAAACGGGACTTTGATAGTTCTGTGGGGAATGAGTTGCTGACCACGCCTCTAACCCCAGCTTCGCAAAGGTCGTAAACTGTGCTCTTATACTGTACTAATTTCTCCCACCATTGCACGTCTTTGTCGTTGATGCTGAGCAACGGCTTGTTATCGGACAGCCACTCATGGGCAGTCGTTATGTCGCCTTTTGTCCAGGCCATGCCGATGTTCAACGGTTCGCGCACAGCCTCGTAGCCTGTGCCGTGACCACCGATATAGGTCATCCAGTGCCGGCCTTTAAAC
>CAMYZK010000078.1 GCA_947303825.1 uncultured Prevotella sp.
TCGCTGGCACTGACAATTGACGGTATGCTTGTGTCGTACAGCAAACCCCTGTACCGCTCTGCTATTTCCTCTAACGACAAGAAGGGTGGGGGGGCTGCCGACAGAGAATTGGTGGGCGTTATCTCTACCGACCTTTCTCTAATTCATCTCTCAAAGATTATCACCTCAGAGAAGCCTTTCCCGCATTCCTATTTTATAATGATAGACAAGGAAGGCCGCTACTTCATACACCCTGACTCAACAAAACTCTTTACGCAGACCATCTTCAGTGGCATGGATCCCCAATTGCGGTCAGACATCATTGTGCTCGGGCATGAGATGATTGAAGGTAGGATAGGAAGCGTAAATATAAATGTAAACGGAGAGTCTTGCCTGGTGTGCTACCAGCCTGTGCCTGGCACACCGTGGAGCCTTGCGCTTATAAGTCCCGACAGCGACATACTAAAGGGGTACAATCAGCTGTCATACATCCTGATACCGTTACTCCTCGTCGGTTTACTTGTCATTCTGATATTGAGCCGTCATGCCGTAAGCAAGACCATAAGGCCACTTAACCACCTGCTGGAACAGACGCAGGAAATAGCGTCGGGCAACTACGAGGTGCATATATCGAAAAGTAAGCGAGTGGATGCCGTAGGCCAGCTGCAGAACAGTTTTGCCATGATGCTACAGTCGCTAAACTTCCACATGGGTATTGAGCGCTACTCTACCGAGCAGGCCGAGCAGCGAAATGCTGAACTGGCAAAGGCGACACAGCTGGTGGAGGAGGCAGACAGGCAGAAGCTGGCTTTTATCCAGAACGTGACTCACCAGATACGTACTCCGCTGAACATCATCATGGGATTCTCCCAGGTTATCGACGAATGTGGAGAGAGCCTGTCGGAAGAAGAGCTGAAGAGCATCTCCGACATGATGGGACACAACTCAAAGCTGCTCAGCCGCATGGTGCTGATGCTCTTTGACAGTTCAGACACGGGAATAACAGAGGAACTGTCAAACAACTCGCTTAAAGAGGATGTGTCGTGCAACGAGGCTGCCCGTGAGAGCATCAGCTATACCAATGTGCATTTCCCTAGCCTTTCTGTTCATTTCAAGACTTGCCTGCCTGACTCTTTCTGCATACGTGCCCATAGGGTTTATCTCATACGTAGCCTAAGAGAGTTGCTCTATAATGCGGCAAAATATTCCGACGGAAAGCATATCTCGCTCCAGGTAGACCAGACAGAGACAGCCGTGAGATTTGTCTTTGAAGACAAGGGCCCTGGAATGCCAGAGGAGTACGGCGACAAGATATTCAAGCTCTTCAGCAAGGTGAACGACCTTTCAGAGGGCCTTGGATTGGGACTGTCTCTGGTAAAGCGGCATATAACCAACATGGGGGGGACTATAACCCTCGATACCTCATACCACGAGGGGTGCCGCTTCATTATAGAGATGCCGAAGACCACAGAGAGTTAAATTTTGTTTCTTTCTTTGCGGAGATAATAATTTTACCTATATTTGCAGCGAATCTAATAACTTCATATAACTTTAAATCTTAATACTTTAAATCTTAAAACTATGGAAGTCGAGAAAATCATGCAACAGCTGGAGCGCAAGCATCCGGGCGAAATGGAGTATCTTCAGGCAGTGCGTGAAGTGCTGGAATCTATCAAGGACGTCTACAACCAGCATCCTGAGTTTGAAAAGGCAAAGATAGTAGAGCGTATCGTTGAGCCCGAGCGCATCACCACATTCCGTGTGCCCTGGGTTGACGACAAGGGCGAGGTGCAGGTGAATCTGGGCTACCGCGTGCAGTTCAACTCGGCCATAGGCCCCTACAAGGGCGGACTGCGGTTCCACCCGTCGGTAAACCTCTCCATATTGAAGTTCCTGGGCTTTGAGCAGACTTTCAAGAACGCACTTACCACGCTGCCTATGGGTGGCGGCAAGGGTGGCAGCGACTTCAGCATCCGTGGAAAGAGTGACAATGAGGTGATGAAGTTCTGTCAGGCATTTATGACCGAGCTATACAAGGTTATTGGCCCCGACATGGACGTGCCAGCCGGCGATATTGGTGTGGGTGGTCGCGAGATTGGCTATCTTTTCGGTATGTACAAGAAACTCACCTCACAGTTCCATGGTGCAACGCTCACTGGCAAGGGACTGGAGTGGGGCGGCAGCATACTGCGTCCGGAGGCAACGGGCTTCGGAGCCTTGTATTTCGTTCACCACATGCTGGATGCTCACGGACTTGACATCAAGGGAAAGACCGTAGCACTGTCTGGATTTGGCAATGTGGCATGGGGAGCTGCCAAGAAAGCCACCGAGCTGGGGGCAAAGGTCATCACCATCAGCGGACCCGACGGATACATCTACGACCCCGCCGGCCTCGATGCCGAGAAGATAGAATACCTGCTTGAGTTGCGCGCATCGGGCAACGATGTGTGCCAGCCATACGGGGAGGAGTTTGAGGGCGCTCAATTCTTCGAGGGACGCAAGCCGTGGGAGCAGAATGCTGACATCTACCTGCCCTGTGCTACCCAGAATGAGCTGAATGGCGAGGATGCCGACCGCATACTGGCACAGAAGCCGCTTTGCGTTGCAGAGGTGTCGAACATGGGATGCACGGCCGAGGCTGTCAACAAGTTTGTGGCTGCAGGCCAGCTCTTCGCACCAGGAAAGGCTGTAAACGCCGGTGGTGTTGCTACCAGCGGACTGGAGATGACACAGAACTCCATGCGCATGTCGTGGACGGCCGACGAGGTGGACAGACGTCTGCACCAGATAATGCAGGGCATTCACGAGCAGTGCGTCAAGTATGGTAAGGAGCCGTCGGGATACGTAAACTACGTAAAGGGTGCTAACGTAGCCGGCTTCATGAAGGTCGCCAAGGCCATGCTGGCACAGGGAATAGTGTAGGAGTTAAGAGCTCAAAAACTCAAGAACTTAAGACTAATTGATTATGTCATTTATTCGAAAACCGTTTATCAGAAGCTGTCGATGGGTAATGCTGCTAGCCATGCTCATTATCCATTCGACAGTGTTCATCGCCACAGCCGATGCACAGAAAGGCAAAAGGCATCGTAAGAAACACCGCACGCACAAGGTCTACAGACACAAGCTCATCAACGAGCCGACTGTCATTGCGGGTGGAGTGCAGAAGGGCACGGCCTCTTACTATGCTAAGTCATGGACAGGACGTAAGACGGCCAACGGCGACCGTCTTCACCATGACAGCCTCACTTGTGCCCATCGCACGCACAAGTTCGGCACCCTGTTGAAGGTGAAGCACGTGGGAAACGGCAAGGAAGTGATTGTCCGCGTCAACGACCGTGGCCCATACGGGCGAGGCAGGATAGTAGACCTCTCGTGGGGTGCTGCCAAGGCTCTTGGCATGATAAGCCAGGGAGTGGCAAAGGTCGAGGTAGAGGTTTTCGACCCCAAACGCGCCAGTAAGTCAGTGCTTCCTGTCGACAGTGTAGGGCCATAAGCCAACTTGATAGATTTATTAAATATTTTGAAACGTCCTCCTACGGCAAAGTTGACGGATTATTCGTAACTTTGCCCACAGAATTCATTTTATTATTATTCTGTTTTATGAAGAGGACGTTTTTATTGTCTTTATTGCTATTGTCGGCAGCCTTTGCAAGTGCAGCCGCTCAGTTTGTAGTGTTCCAACCTCAGGGCGATGCCTTGTCGCTGAGGGGGGCTGCCATTCTGGTAGATGACAGCGAGCACAGTTGTGTGAAGCGTGCAGCTGGCAACCTGGTGCAAGACTTTGCGCGAGTGACACAGCAGGGCTTTGTCTCGTTGGGAAACACGGCTGGTGGGGTATCTGTCGTCATAGGTACAGTCGGTGTTAACAAACAGATAGACCTGTGGGTAAAGAGTGGCTTGCTGAAAGAGCTGAAAGGCAAGACCGAGAAGTATATCATAAAGACTATTGATAATAAGCTTGTCATCGCAGGCAGCGACAAGCGCGGCACCGTCTTCGGCATCTACGAGATGTCGAGGCAGATAGGCGTGTCGCCATGGTACTACTGGGCCGATGTACCCATTGCCAGGCAGGAACATATATATATAATGAGAGGCGAATATACCGATGGTGAGCCTGCCGTGCGCTATCGTGGCATCTTCCTCAACGACGAGGCCCCGTGTCTCACTTCGTGGGTGAAGAACACCTTCGGCACCAATTATGGCGACCACCGTTTCTATGAGAAGGTGTTTGAGCTAATCCTTCGTCTGAAAGGCAATTTCCTCTGGCCGGCCATGTGGGGATGGGCCTTCTATGCCGACGACCCCGAGAACTCACGCCTGGCCGACGAGATGGGTATCGTTGTGGGAACGTCGCACCATGAGCCTATGGCCCGAAACCATCAGGAGTATGTCCGCCACCGCAACGAGTGGGGACCGTGGGACTACCAGAAGAACCAGGAACGCCTGGATCGCTTCTTCCGCGAGGGCATCGAGCGCATGAAGGGCACCGACGACGTGGTGACGATAGGTATGCGCGGTGACGGCGACGCGGCCATGAGCGAGGATGCCGACACCAAGCTGCTGCAGACCATTGTTGAGAACCAGCGCAAGATCATCAAACAGGTGACGGGAAAGCCTGCCAACAAGACACCACAGGTGTGGGCCCTGTACAAGGAGGTGCAGGACTACTACGACAAGGGCATGCGTGTGCCCGACGATGTCACCATTCTTCTTTGCGATGACAACTGGGGCAACGTGCGCCGGGTACCGTCTACCGAGCGTGAACGCAAGCATCCCGGTGGGTGGGGCCTGTACTATCATGTGGACTATGTGGGAGCTCCGCGCAACACGAAGTGGCTCAATGCCACACAGACACAGCAGATGGCCGAGCAGCTTATGCTGGCTTACGACCACGGCATAGAGCGTATGTGGATTCTCAATGTCGGCGACCTCAAACCGATGGAATATCCCATCCAGCTGTTCATGGACATGGCTTGGATGCCGCATGAGTATAGCTTGCAGAACATCACCGACCACACCCGCCGCTTCTTCAACAGTGTGCTCGGCGCATCCCCCGCCGGGGAGGCAGCCGCCATCTACAACCAGAACTGCCAGTATATGGCGCGCGTCACGCCAGAGATGCTCGATGCCAGGACTTACAATGCCGCCACGGGCGAGTGGAAGCAGGTGGCCGATGACTACCAGCGTCTGGAGACACGGGTGCTACGCTTGAAAGACAGCATCCCCGCCGAGGCAATGGATGCCTATCGCCAGCTGCTGCTCTTCCCCGTTCAGGCCATGGCCAACCTCTACGACATGTACTACTCGCAGGCCATGAACCAGCTCATGGCTAAGCGTAACAGTCCCGATGCCAACGTATGGGCACAGAGGGTGAGGGAGTGCTTCAGGCGCGACTCGCTGCTCTGTAGCAATTACAACAAGGTGATGAGCCAGGGCAAGTGGAACGGCATGATGACACAGAAGCATATAGGCTATACCAGCTGGAACGACAATTTCCGTCGCGACATGTTGCCAAAGACCAGTGTTGTAAATGGACAAGAGGGTGGGGGATATGTGTTCACCCCTGGCAACGGCTATGTTGCCATTGAGGCCGAGCACTACTACAGCTGCCATGCTGCCGAAGGCACTCAGTGGACGGTCTATCCCTACTTCGGACGAACCCGCAGTGCAGTAGCCCTTACACCTTATACCAATACTGTTGGCGATGCGTCTATCACCTACCGCTTCTCTCTTCCTAAAGAGACAAAGACGGTGAAAGTGCATGTCGTGGTGAAGTCTACACTCGACTTCCTCAACGTTGGCGGACACGAATACGCTGTAAGCATCGACGGTGGACAGCCGCAGACGGTCAACTTCAACAAGACACTGGTAGACCGCCAGCCGTATATGTACTCGGAGTTCTATCCCACCATTGCCCGGCGCGTGGTGGAAAAGGTGGTCGACCTCGATGTGCCACAGGACAGCGACATGCATGAGCTGACACTGCATCCGTGTCATCCGGGCATCGTGTTCGAGAAGATTGTGGTCGACTTCGGCGGCTACCAGCCATCTTACCTCTTTATGAACGAGTCCGAATATAACAGAGTGAGTTTGTGAGTTCATGAGTTTTTGAGTTTTTAAATATTTATCTGATGACAAACCGACTTTTTTCTCTCGCAGCGGGAGCATTGTTATGCCTGGCTGCCAGCGCACAACAGCACCGGCTGTGGTACAGTCAGCCTGCCAGTCATTGGCTGGAGGCACTCCCCGTAGGCAACTCACATCTTGGAGCCATGGTCTATGGCGGCACTGACACCGAGGAGATTCAGCTCAACGAGGAAACCTTCTGGAGCGGTTCGCCTCACGACAATGACAACGCCGAGGCGAAGAAGGTGCTCTCAGAAGTGCGCAGCCTCGTCTTCCAAGGCAAGGAAGGCCAGGCCGCCAAGCTTATTGACAAGAATTTCTTCAAAGGGCCTCACGGCATGCGCTTCCTGCCATTGGGCAGCCTGAAGCTCAATCTTGGCCACAAGGATGTGAGCAAGTACGAGCGGGCTCTGAACCTGGGCAATGCCACTGCCACCACATCTTATATATATAATAATGTACGCTATGAGCGCACTGTCTTTGCATCGCAGGCCGACAATGTCATCATCGTCAGCCTGAAAGCCGGAAAGAAGGGCGCTCTGTCGTTCGATGCCAGTTTCGACTCACAGCTTAGTTCACAGTCTTCCATAGTCTTGAGCCGGGAGGTTCTGCCCTCTTCTGCTACCGCTGGCCGTGGCGAGGCGAAGAGCGTGCAGCCTGTCTGCGAACTGTCGGCAATTGTCGATGGTGTAGAGCATGAGGGCATCAAGGCCGGGTTGAAGGCCGAATGCCGCATAAAGATTGAAACCGACGGCGAACTGAAAAATGGAGTCCAGTCGCTAAAGGTTGCCAATGCCACCACTGCCACTGTCTATATCGTGGCTGCCACCAACTTCGTGAACTACCACGATGTCAGCGGTAATCCTATTAAGAAGTGCAATGAGGCGCTCGATGCCCTGCAAGGGAAGCCTTTCAAGAGCCTCTTCGACGCCCACGTAAAGAAATATCAGGAGCAGTATAACCGTGTCTATCTAAGCTTGTCAAAAGCATCGGTCCTCCCTACCGACAAGCGCCTTGCCGCCTTTGCCGCAAATCCCACCGACCTAGACCTTGTTGCGCTCATGATGCAGTATGGGCGCTACCTGCTCATCTCGTCTAGTCAGCCTGGTGGACAGCCTGCCAACCTGCAGGGAGTGTGGAACGACAAGAAGAACGCCCCTTGGGACTCGAAGTACACCATCAACATCAATGCCGAGATGAACTACTGGCCAGCCCTCGTGGGAAATCTTGCCGAGACGCAGCAGCCACTGTTCTCTATGATTAAGGACTTGAGCGTGACCGGTGCTAAGACCGCCCGCGACATGTACGGATGCCGGGGATGGGTGGCTCATCACAATACAGACCTGTGGCGTATTGCCGGACCTGTAGACGGCACACCCTGGGGAATGTTCCCCACTGGAGGTGCATGGCTTACTACACACATCTGGCAGCACTATCTCTATACCGGCGACAAGGACTTCCTGGAGCAGTACTTCCCCGTGATGAAGGGTGCCGCCGACTTCCTGCTCGACTACATGCAGGCCTATCCGGCCGGGGGCGAGGTTAAAAAGGCTGCTGGCTGGCTGATGACGGTGCCCACCGTGTCGCCCGAGCATGGGCCGCGTGGCAAGGGGACCAATGTCACTGCCGGTTCTACTATGGACAACCAGATAGCCTTCGACGTGCTCTCACAGACCATGCAGGCTGCCGAAGTGCTGGGAAAGGATGCCGACTACATCTCAAATCTCAAGTTCCAGATCTCCAACCTGCCGCCAATGCAGATAGGACGCTATGGACAGTTGCAGGAGTGGCTCATCGACGCCGACGACCCGAAGGATGAGCACCGCCACATCTCGCACCTCTATGGGTTGTACCCATCCAACCAGATTTCACCATACACCCACCCTGACCTCTTCACTGCCGCTGCCAACACCCTGAACCAGCGTGGCGACATGGCAACGGGATGGAGCCTGGGATGGAAGACCAACTTCTGGGCGCGTATGCTCGACGGCAACCATGCCTTCACCATCATCAAGAATATGCTGCACCTGCTGCCCGACGACAGCAAGGCCCGTGAATACCCTGACGGGCGTACATACCCCAACCTTTTCGATGCACACCCGCCATTCCAGATTGACGGCAACTTCGGCGTCTCTGCAGGAATCTGTGAGATGCTGCTGCAGAGCCATGACGGTGCCGTGCACCTGCTGCCTGCCCTTCCCGATGACTGGAAAGAGGGCGAGGTGCGTGGCCTGAGGGCTCGTGGAGGCTTTGAGGTCGATGCCAGCTGGAAGAATGGAAAGATAGAGAAGGCTGTGGTGAAGTCCTCTATTGGAGGCGTGCTGCGCCTGCGCTCCTACTGGCCGCTCAAGGGCAAGGGGCTGCGCGAGGCTTCAGGACCATGCCCCAACAGCCTGCTCGCTCCGGCTGCCATCAGGGAGCCGCTACACTCCGATGAGCTGAAAAACTTCAACATGCTCACAGTTAAGAAGGTCTATGAGTACGACCTGGACACCCAGCCATGCGGCAAATATGTCATAGAATAAAATATAGAACCGGAAAAATATATAGACTAGAAATGAGAAAGCAACTGACAATCATTCTATTTGTACTGCTCGCGATGGCTGTGCTGCCTATGAATGCACAGCAGCGTCGCCCCATTGACTCGCAGCATCCGCTGTGGTTCATACATGTCGATGTGTGGTATAAGGCCGACCCCCAGAAAATCATCGACCTCATCCCCGAAGAGATGAAGCCTTACGTGTGCATGAATCTCTCGCTCTCGTGCCAATACGACAAAGACCTCAACATCTACAAGATGCCGCAGAATGCCTTCCAGACCTACAAGTCGTGGGGAACGGTTTGCCAGCAGAACGGGCTCTGGTTCACCTGCCAGCCGGCATCGGGCGGACATACCCATATTCAGGACGACGACCTGGTGACATTCGAGTATTTCTTCAAGAAGTTCCCCAACTTCCTTGGATGGAACTACGCCGAGCAGTTCTGGGGCTTCGACGAGTCGGGCGACAAGTCGTCGAGCACGCAGACCTCGCGCTGGGCTCTCTTTGCCAAGCTCGTCGAGATGTCTCACCAGTATGGCGGATTTCTCACCGTCAGCTTCTGCGGCAACATCTGGAGCCACGGCCTCAACCCCCTCGGTGAGCTGAAACGCAACAG
>CAMYZK010000079.1 GCA_947303825.1 uncultured Prevotella sp.
GTACAAGGTGCAAGTTGAGCTCTGGAGAGAGTCAAGAGAAGGCTATATCTCCAAGGACTGTTGTGAAGAAGTTGAACCTACTCCTATTACAGAAGAAATACTTGAGAAGATAGACGAAGAAAACGGAGAATCTCGACATTATTTGGTAAAGAAAGGAAAATACAAGAACCTGTGTCTAAAATCATATATTCACGAAGAAGAGGGTTTTCTTGGTGAACTTTTAGTCATAGGAGAATTGAAAGACGGTGTCCTGCTATATTCGAATTATGACTGTGCGTATTTGGAGAACACAAACTCTGAAGTCATAGAGTTTGAAAGTCCTAACAGAATTACCTATGGGGCCTCCCATGTCTACAAAGCTAAAAACAAAGAGAGAACGGTACTAGATACCCATAAAATCACCGATGACCTGATAGAAGAGTTGTTACATAGCTTAAAGGAAACACACACACTGTTCATTAGCGCAGATTATTATTTTCCTGGTATCAATGAATACAGGAATCTGTTTTCATATACCTTTCCTCTCAATGACTAGTCAGCGGAGGAATTTGTCAAATCAGTACTCTGACAGCGTGAACTTCGGCATCACATGTGCGTGATTAGGACTCAAATCAGTTAGAGTTACATCTGATTATGGCAGAACTGGCGGCCCAATATAAAAAAAACAAAAGCGATGGACTTCACAGCCGACCGCTTTAGCTTCAATAGGTATTAGTTCTTTTAAGGTAAAAAGATTGTTTTCAGGATAACGTGGGCAAAGTTACGCAAAGTTTTTGAATGTTGCAAACTTTTCTTAAACTTTTTTTTATAAAAAATGTTGTGCGGGGGCACAATTTCTTGACATATGCCTAAAAAACTATTTGGCTGTGCAATCGTTTATTTTTTCAGTTTTTTCAGCCTGCGCCGCGCATCGTTGGCATCTGGGTATACTTCGAGGGCTTTCTCGTAGTTTCTGATGGCAGCATCGGTCATGTGTTCGCGCTCGCACTCCTTGCCCATGAGGGTGTATTCGGCAGCAAGTCGTCGCAGCTTCTCGTCATACTCTTTCTGTCGCTGTAAGAGTGTCTCTATCTCCTCCCGCTGCCTGTTGATGACCTGCAGCTTACGGCTTATATACCTGCGCGCCACAGGTTTCTCTATGTCGTAACGGCTGTGTATGGCCAGGAAGAAATGGTGGAGGAACTGCTGGAAGTCGCCCTTGTCGAAAGCCCTGATGGCATCGCGGTACTGGCGGTCGGCCTTGCCTTCCTGCATGGCCTGGCTAATGGCCAACGGGTCGTTGTAGCGGCGTGCAAACTGTACCACCTCCGCGCGCACGAAGATGTCTTGCAGGCGCAGCGGTGCCACCAGTGTGATGCCCTGCAGGGAGGTGCATCGCGACAGTGCGACGTAGGTCTGTCCGCCGGCAAAGGCGCCTCCGGTGAAGTCTATGCAGACGTTGGTGAACGTCAGTCCCTGGCTCTTGTGCACGGTGATGGCCCATGCCAGGCGCAGCGGAAACTGGGTGTAGGTGCCCAGGAGCTGCTCTTCTACCTTCTGCTCCTTCTCGTTGAAGACATACCTCACGTTCTCCCACACCTCACGCTCCACGGCATAGTACTCGCCGTTTTCTGCCTGCACGGAGATGATGCCGGCCTCCTCGTCAATCTCTATCACGGTGCCGAGGGTGCCGTTGACCCAGCGTTTCTCCATGTCGTTGCGTATGAAGATGACCTGTGCGCCCAGCTTGACGTAAAGCTCCAGGGGTGTGGGGAACGACTGTTCGGGGAAGTCGCCCTTTGTCCACCCCTTGAACATGGCGGGCTGCCCTTCGAGCATGGCCAGCCGCTGCTCGTTGATGTGGTCTACGGTGTCGCGGCGGGTGGCGAGCGTTATGCGCAGTTCTGAATAAGGATGGGAGGATGGGGAATGGACAGGGAGGGAGGAAGAGGTGGTGGTGTCGGTGATGGGAGATGAATGGTCTACCCTCGCGTTGAGCTCGCGCAGGTCGCCGTCGGTAGCCCGGTTCTGCCTGATGCGGTCGAGCATGGCAATGAAGTGCTCGTCTTTCTGCCTGTAGACCTTGCGCAGCTCTATAGAGACGAGCTGCATGTGCTGCCACACCTTGGCATTGAAGAAGTAGGCACTCTGATAGAAGGGGCTGAGCAGCTGGCGGTCGTCTTCTTTCACCACCGGCTCGAGCTGGTAAATGTCGCCCACGAGGAGGAGCTGCTTGCCTCCGAAGGGTTCGTAGCTGCGGGTGTATATGCGCAGCACCTTGTCGATGAAGTCAACGATGTCGGCCCTCACCATCGAGATCTCGTCGATGATGATAAGCTCGAGCTCGCGCAGCAGCTTACGCTGTGCACCGTTGTATTTGAGTGTCTCCTTGATGTGCCGCCGGTCGTAGCGGCTATCGCTGGGCAGCAGGGGGTGGAAGGGCAGCTTGAAGAAGCTGTGCAGTGTCTGTCCGCCTACATTGATGGCAGCGATGCCAGTGGGAGCCAGCACCACCGTCTTCTTCTTGGTGTGGCCAACGACATACTTGAGGAAGGTGGACTTGCCCGTTCCTGCCTTTCCTGTGAGGAAGAGGGAGCGGCGTGTGAAGTCTACAATCTGCAGGGCATCCTGCCACTCCTTGTTGTCGAGGTCGAGATCCAGCTGCTGTTCCTGCTTCTTACTGCTGCTCGTTGTTGTCATGGTTGATGTTGGCGTCGGCTGGCGGGTCTTTGGGTACGACGGGTGCGTCGTCAGGCTCGTCGTCGGTCTTCTGCTGTTCGTTGACCACAAACTCGTCGTCGTCAAGGTTGTTCAGGTCTTCCAGCGAGAACCAAGGAATGCTGTCCAGCTTCACGCCGCCTCCGTAGCACTCCCACTGTGCAGCCTCTATCTCGGGGTCGCGGCAAGGCTCGAACTTGGCATGATAGCAGCTGAAGCGCTCGTCGTCGAGCACGCTCTTGAGGAAACGTCCGCAGACGGGCAGTGCGGTCTTACCGCCCTGGCCCAGTGCACCGGTACGGAAGTGTATCACTCGGTACTCTCCTCCCACCCATGCTCCGCACACCATTTTTGGGCTGATGCCAATGAACCATCCGTCGGCATTGTTGTTTGACGTTCCTGTCTTTCCGCCAAACTCGGTATCGTCGTGCTTGCCCACAAACTGCTTCAGGGCATGGCTGGTACCTGCCAGTCCGCCCTTGAGCATCTGCTGCATGAAGAAGGCACTGCGGTAGGGGATGGCCTCTCGTCCCTTGTCCTTTGCCCGGTATATCTCGTTTCCGTCACGGTCGAGTATGCGTGTCACGAAGACGGGGTCGAAGGCCAGACCGTCGTTGGCCACCGTGCAGTAGGAGTTGACCATCTCGAGCAGGTTGACATTGCTGGCACCGAGGGCTAGCGAGGGCAGCTCCTGCAGCTTGCTCTTTATGCCCATGGCATGTGCCGTGCGCGCCACATGCTCTATGCCCACATCCTGTCCCAGCTGTGCCGCAATGGTGTTGAGACTCTTGGCAAAGGCCGTCCTGAGTGGCATACTGGCCCCCGACACTCCTCCGCTGGCGTTGTGGGGAGTCCAGTTGCCTATGTGGTAGCTTTTATCGACATAGGGCTTGCATGGAGTCATGCCCTGGTTCATGGCCTCGGTATATACAAAGAGCTTGAAGGTAGAGCCCGGCTGTCGTCCGGATGTCACCTTGTCGTACTTCCAGGTGTTGAAGTCCACATCGCCCACCCATGCCTTGATATGTCCGGTGTGAGGCTCCATGGCCAGAAAGCCGCAGTGCATGAAGCGGGTGATGTAGCGCAGAGAGTCCATGGTGCTCATCTTGCGCGTTATCTTGCCGTCGTAGCTGAAGAGCTCCACGTCGTGGGGCTTGTTCATGTAGTGCCACACGGAGTCGGGATTGTCGGGATACTTGTGCTGCAGGTATTTGTAGATGGGCTGGCGGCGGGCAATGTTCTCTATGAAGTTGGGTATCTCACGGTAGCGTGCATCCTGCCAGGGGTTCTGGTTGCCCCAATGCTGGTAGAAGTTCTTCTGTATCTCCTTCATCTGTTCCCATACGGCCTCCTCTGCATGCTTCTGCAGTCGAGTGTCGATGGTGGTATAGATTTTCAGTCCGTCGGTATAGGGGTCTATCTTGTGTTCCTTGAACCACTTCTGCATATGGTCGAGCAGAGCGCGGCGGAAGTAGTTGGCCTGTCCGTCGTAGGCTTTCTCCACACTGTAGTTAAGCTCTATGGGGAGCTGGCACAGCGAGTCGTGCTCGGCGCGTGTGAGGTGTCCGTGCTCGAGCATGTTGGAGAGCACCACGTTGCGTCGTTTCAGACTGTTCTCGGGATTGATGCGGGGGTTGTAGGTGGTGGTGGCCTTCAGCATGCCAACGAGGACCGCGGCCTGCTCTACGCGGAGTTCCTTCGGAGTAATGCCGAAGTAGGTCTTACATGCCGTCTTGATGCCGTAGGAGTTGGAGCCGAAGTCGACGGTGTTGGCATACATGGTGAGTATCTCCTCCTTGGAGAAGTTCCACTCCAGCTTGAGCGATGTCACCCACTCTTTGCTTTTCATCACGAGCATGCGCATGCCGGGAATCTTGCCCAGCAGTCCGGTGCTGTATTCAGTCCTCACGCGGAAGAGGTTCTTGGCCAGCTGCTGTGTGATGGTCGAGGCACCGCGAGCATCGCTGTGCACCACATAGTCTTTGAGTGCTGCGAAGACCGCAGCCACGTCGACGCCATGGTGATTGTAGAAGCGCACGTCTTCGGTGTCGATGAGTGCCTTCCAGAAGACAGGGTTCACGTCCTTGTATTTCACCGGTGTGCGGTTCTCGCTGAATATCTTGCCTATCATCACGCTGTCGGCACTGTACATCTCAGAAGCCTGTGCGGGGCGCATGCTCTTTATGTCGTCCATGCTGGGCGACTTGCCAAAGAGTCCGAGGAAGTCGATGTCTACTGCCCCCAGGTATAGTATGATGAAAAGAAAGAAAGACACTACGGCCGAGAGTATCTTGACATACCACGGCTTACCCTTGTAGAGCCAGGCATACCATCTGAAGGGAGCCGTGGCATAGTGCCAGGTGCGTTTGGCCAGCCAGAGTAGCATCTGCTTCTTTGTCTTCTTCTTTGGCTGAAACTCGGTTAGTTCTTCATAGTCCATTATTCTCTATATAGCTTATAATAAGGTTTTTGTCATCGGGCGACATCCAGGTCACTCCTGGGTCTTTCTTCAGCCATGTGAGCTGTTTACGGGCATATCGGCGTGTATTGCCTTTCATACGCTCCACCGCCTCGTCGAGTGTCCACTTGCCGTCGAGGTAGGCAAACATCTCCTTGTATCCCACGGTGTTGAGTGCATTGGCATGGCGCAGGGGGAGCAGCTGCCGAGCCTCGTCGAGCAGTCCGTTTTGCATCATGGCATCAACACGCCTGTTGATTCTTTCGTATATCTCTTCACGCTGGCGTGTGAGTCCTATCTTCACTATGCTGTACTGGCGGGGGGCATTGCAGCGCTCCATAGGCTGCACGCCACTGGCGTACGTGTGGCTGCCGCTGCCGTTTGCCAGCACAGCCCCCTTGCGGAAGGAGGTATAGGTGCGGCCCGTCATGTGGCATATCTCCAGTGCATGCACCACCCTGCGCGGATTCTTCCTGTCTACAATGGCATAGTGCTCAGGGTCGAGCTGCCTAAGCTCTTCGCACAGAGCCTCCAGCCCTTCCGTGGCCAGTCGCCGCTTCATGGTGGAGCGGGTCTCCTCGTCGACGGTAGGTATGTCGTCAATGCCGTTGCACACAGCGTCGATATACATCATCGAGCCACCGCTCATAAGGGCGAGGTCGTGTTCCTTGAACAAGTCGTCCAGAAGGGCTGTGGCCTGCTGCTCATACAGAGAAGCGCTGTAATACTCGTCAAGCGGCAGCATGCCCACAAAATAGTGACGCACCTGCCGAAGCTGTTCCTCGGTAGGTGCGGCAGTACCTATACTCATGCCCTTGTATATCTGTCGGCTGTCGGCATTGATGATGGGTATTCGGAAATATCGGGCTAAGTCCATGCAGAGCGACGTCTTGCCCACTGCCGTCGGACCTGTCACAACTATTAGCGTCTTACCCATCACTGTTATTCTACATTTTCCTTCTCCCGGCAAGTTTCCTCTACAAGGAGCCGATGAATGGGTATTATCTTATGATACCCCTCTTGGAGGTCTCAATAAACGAGCAGATGTAGTCCACTTCTTTCGAGTCGGGGTATTTGGCCCTTGCCTCGGCCAGCCCGTCCTTGACTATTCCCTGTGAATAGATGGTGCGGTAGGCATCGTGTATCATCTCTATGGTCTCGTTGGAGAAGCCTCGGCGGCGCAGGCCTATCAGGTTTATCCCTGCATAGCGTATGGGCTCCTTGCCTGCAACTATATAGGGAGGGATGTCCTGGCTGGTGCGGCTTCCACCCTGTATCATGACATAGCTGCCCACCCTGATGAACTGATGGAAGAGCACCTCGGCCGAGATGATGGCGTTGTCGTCGACCTCAACCTCGCCGGCAAACTTGGTAGAATTGCCAATGATGCATCCGTTGCCTATTATGCAGTCGTGGGCAATGTGCATGTTCTCCATGAGCAGGTTGTTGTTGCCCACCACGGTCTTTCCGCGCGAGGCCGTACCCCGGCTGATGGTGACATTCTCGCGTATGGAGTTGTTGTCGCCTATCACGCAGATGGTCTCCTCGCCCTTGAACTTAAGGTCTTGAGGCTTCGTAGAAATGCTTGCTCCCGGAAAGAATTCATTGCCCGAGCCGATGCGTGCACCGGTATGCAGCGTCACGCTGTTGAGCAGCCTATTGTTAGAGCCAAGCACCACATTTGAGTCGATAACGCAGAAGGGGCCTATCACATTGCCATCGCCAAGCTGGGCATCGGGCGAGACTACTGCCAGCGGGTGTATTTGGTTCATCAGTCTTGTGTTTTTTGTTTATGTTTGTGATAACGGCTGCAAAATTACTACTTTTTTTTCAATTACACGCATTATTGCCCGCCTTTTTTTATCTCAGCGTGCACTTGCTGGCATCCAGGTAGAACACTATGCCATCGATCATTGTCTTGTAGTAATTTCCCACCTTCCCATTATAGGGTACGCGTGTTCCCTTGTTAAAGTAATAAGGTTTCCACGAATAAGACGTGCCGTAGACACCCTTCACCCTCCGATAGTTAACAAGGAACTTTGAAGGGTCTATGGAGCCGGCATAGTCTTCATCGTAGCAAAAGATGGCAGCATTGGCCTGCGGTTTCTCGCGCAGCGGCAGGTTGGCAACATTAATGGTGACGCACCGTTCTCCCTTTACGGTACCCACGATATGACATTTGCTGAGAGGTATTTCCACACTTGCCGCTAAATAAGGGCCGAAATACTCATAATAATCGTCTTCTTTGTAAACTCGAAGGGCTTCGCCCTTCTTCAGCGTCCAGGTCTGCTCGCCACTAAAGTCACGAGGGTCTTCGCAGACGTAGTTCTGATTCATTATCACAACACAACTCTGTGCACGCAGATTCTGCGAGGCAGCAGCAAGTGCCAGTATGAGCACAATGGTTCTAAACACGTTCTTCATATTTCCGAATGTTGAATTGGTTATTTTATGCAAAAGTACAATTTTTCCTGCGAAGCAGCAAAAGGAGAGACATTTTTTTCGGGAAAAAGATGGACAATGTCAAGAAAAAGTTGTAACTTTGCAGCAAGACAACAAAACGACAACCATTATGAGAAGAAAACTATTATTGGCCGGACTGTTCGTGGCAGTAGCGGCCATGGCCCAAAACAGGGAGGGAGGCATCTCGGCAAAGATGCTCAGCGAGATGAAGAAGGAGAACAAGGTGGAGGCATCCGACCGTGCACTGATAAACGCCATTGCCGCCAATGCCATCGACGATCTGGCCAAGGACCACCGCAATGCAGGGGCACTGGACACCCACTTCAGCATTGAGACACCAAAGCAGTCGATAACCAACCAGAAGTCTAGCGGAAGGTGCTGGATGTTCAGTGGCATGAACGTGCTGAGGGCCGACTTTGCCAAGCGCACCGACTCGCTGCAGGTGAGTTTCTCGCAGGCATACCTCTTCTTCTACGACCAGCTGGAGAAAGCCAACCTCATGCTGCAGGGATGCATAGACAACGCATCGAAACCTATGGACGACCCGCGCGTGCAGTTCTTCTTCCGCTCACCCATCGGCGACGGAGGAACCTTCTGCGGCGTGGCCGACCTGGCCGACAAGTACGGACTGGTGCCTATGGAGGTGATGCCCGAGTCGTATTCTAGCGACAACACGTCGAAGGCCCGCCAGCTCATATCGTCGAAGCTGCGCGAGTACGGACTCCAGCTACGCGAGATGGCTCAGAAAGGAAAGAAGACGGCATCGATAGAGAAGGCCAAGCAGCGCATGCTGACACAGATATACCACATGCTGCAGTACACCATAGGCAACCCACCCGAGAAGTTCACCTACGCCTTCAAGAACAGCAAGGGCGACGCCACAGGACTGGCCAAGGAGTACACGCCGATGTCGTTCTACAACGAGGTGATGGGAGGCAAGAAGCTGAACGGCTCGTTCATCATGGTGATGAACGACCCACGGCGCGATTATTACAAGACCTACGAGGTGGAGCTGGACCGCCACACCCAGGACGGCCACAACTGGAAGTACGTCAACCTGCCCATGGACGACATTGAGCAGATGGCCATAGCCACGATGAAGGCCGGGCACAAGCTGTACAGCTCGTATGACGTGGGAAAGATGCTTGACCGCAAACGCGGGTTTGCCGACACGGAGAACTTTGACTACGGAGCCCTCTTCTCTACCAACTTCCCCATGGACAAGGCACAGCGCATAGCTACCTTCGACAGCGGCTCTACACATGCCATGACACTCACAGCCGTAGACCTTGACAACAAGGGAAAGGCAACCAAATGGAAGGTGGAGAACTCGTGGGGTGCCGACTGGGGACAGAAGGGTTGCCTGATAATGACCGACCGCTGGTTACGTGAATACATATTCCGTCTGGTGGTGCCCAACGAGTATGTGCCAGAAAAGGTGATGAAAGCTTATCAGACAGAACCCATCATGGTAATGCCCGAAGACCCTCTCTTCCTGCCAGACGAGTAAGGGAGGTAAGAGGTAAGAGGTAAGAGGTAAGAGGTAAGAGGTAAGAGGTAAGAGGTA
>CAMYZK010000080.1 GCA_947303825.1 uncultured Prevotella sp.
AAGTCCAGAAATGAGTATTCCGAGAAGAAATCTGTGCGCAGCCGCTCCCCGCCCCCTTAAGGGGAGGGGTCGGGGGTGGGTATCTCTCTGCCGCTGAATGAGTTTGTCACTCCATCCCTGCCCCTCCCCAAGCAAGGGAGGGGAGTGCCATGCGGCTCGTTAGTTGACGGTAGCAGACTGCTTAAAGTAGACTCATTATTAGAAAAACCAGATAATTGAAAAGTTGAAGAGTTGAAAACTCATAAACTCAAGAACTAAAGATAAAAATGACACAAGCTATACAAAAGACTCTGCGCGACTCCTCCGCCATGCGGTGGACGGCCTTGTTGCTGCTGGCCCTGGCCATGTTTTGCAGCTATATCTTCATGGACATCCTCTCGCCCATCAAAGACCTGATGCTCTCTGAGCGTGGATGGGACTCTACCGCCTTCGGCACGATGCAAGGCTCTGAGGTGTTTCTCAACGTCTTTGTCTTCTTCCTCATCTTTGCAGGCATCATCCTCGACAAGATGGGTGTGCGCTTCACCGCAGTGCTCTCTGCCGTGGTGATGCTGGTGGGAGCCATCGTCAAGTGGTATGCGGTGAGCGACAGCTTTGCTGGCAGCGGCCTGGAGACGTGGTTCACCGAGAACCTGAACTACATCCCTGGCTTCGACGAACTGGGTGTCTCGCCCTTCTATGAGGGCATGCCCGCCTCGGCCAAGTTTGCCGCCTGCGGCTTTATGATCTTCGGCTGTGGCTGCGAGATGGCTGGCATCACCGTTAGCCGAGGCATAGTGAAGTGGTTCAAGGGCCGCGAGATGGCCCTGGCCATGGGTAGCGAGATGGCTCTGGCCCGCCTCGGCGTGGCTACCTGCATGATTTTCTCGCCTTACTTCGCCCGTCTGGGTGGTCAGGTGAGCGTGAGCCGCTCGGTGGCCTTCGGCGTGGTGCTGCTGTGCATAGCCTTGATAATGACCATTGTCTACTTCTTCATGGACCGCAAGCTGGATGCTCAGACTGGCGAGGCCGAGGAGAAGGACGACCCGTTCCGCACAAAAGACCTGGGACAGATACTCACCTCCAGCGGATTCTGGCTCGTAGCCCTGCTGTGCGTGCTTTACTACTCGGCCATCTTCCCCTTCCAGAAATACGCGGTAAACATGCTTCAGTGCAACCTCACGCTGGAGAAGCCTGCCGAAGGCTCGTTCTGGGCAGGACAGTCGGTGGCCATCGTCCAGTATATCATCATGCTCGTGGTGGCAGCCACCGCCTTTGCCAGCAACTTCCAGAAGAAGAACAAACAGCTGAAATACGGACTGCTGGCCACGTCGGTAGTGGCACTGGTGATATACTGCTACATGGGCTATATGCGTCAGTCGGCCGAGGCCATCTTTGCCGTGTTCCCGCTGCTGGCCGTGGGCATCACGCCTAGACTGGGCAGCTATGTAGACCATAAGGGCAAGGCTGCCACCATGCTCGTGCTGGGGTCGCTGCTGCTCATAGGCTGCCACCTGACGTTTGCCTTCATCCTGCCCATGTTCAAGGGTAGTGCCGTGGGAGGCATCTTCATTGCCTACCTCACCATACTGGTGCTGGGAGCATCGTTCTCGCTGGTGCCCGCATCGCTGTGGCCTAGCGTGCCCAAGCTGGTGGAGCCCAAGATCATCGGCTCGGCCTACGCCCTCATCTTCTGGATTCAGAACATCGGCCTGTGGCTCTTCCCGCTGCTCATAGGCAAGGTGCTCGATGCCACCAACCCCGGCGTGACCGACCCAACGCAGTACAACTACACCGCTCCGCTGGTGATGCTGGCCTTCCTGGGCGTGGCAGCACTGGTGCTGGGGCTCGTGCTGAAGGTGGTAGACCGTAAGAAGGGAATAGGACTGGAACTGCCGAACATAAAGAGTTAAGAGTTAAAGTTAAGAGTTAAAGTTAAGAGTTAAAACTCACAAACTCAAAACATACAAACTCAAGAACTCAAGAACTTATAAACTCACAAACTCAAAAACTTATAAACTCACAAACTTACAAACTTACAAACTTAAAAAACAACAAGACCTATGAAGAAGTTATTCGTTATCGCAGCAATGGCTGCATTCACTCTTGGTGCTCAGGCACAGGAGAAGCTTTATCTGAACACGTATAACGGCACCAACCTTGCCAAGTACGACGGAAAGCAGTGCAACGTGAATGTGAACCGCTACATGTTCACCGGCTGGAACACCATCGCCCTGCCTTTCTCTATGACCAGCGACGAGGTGAACGATGTCTTCGGCTATGACTGCCGCCTGGAGCGTCTCTCCGGTGTTGAGGACAATGGTCAGGACGTTGTGCTGAACTTTGTTGACTGCAAGGCTGGCGGCATAGAGGCCAACACCCCCTATATGCTCTACTACACCGGCAAGGAGGCGTCTGTAAAGATTGCCAAGGAGGCCGAGATAAGCGACGGCAAGGCAGCCCTCACCTTCACCACGCAGAGCGGTGAGACCGTTACCATGCAGGGTGCGAAGAACCAGGTTGCCGGCAACGGACTCTATGGAGTGCTGGCCCGCGACAACAGTGAGGTGAAATTTGTCTCCGTAGGCGAGGAGAATACCACCGGCTTCTATGCCACACGCTGCTTCATACGCCTGTCATCGGGCACTGCCAAGAAGCTCGTGGCACGCCACGTGGCACAAGAAGAGACCACCAGCATCAGCGCCATAGCCAAGAAAGGTGAGCTGGTCGACGTCTACACACTGAGTGGAGCCAAGGTCGCCTCGAAGATCAGTGCCGACCAAGTGAACAGCCTGCGTCCTGCTGTCTATATTGTCAAGGGACAGAAGGTTGTGGTGAAGTAAGAATAGAAATTTGAGTATTGAGGATTGAGATTTGAGATTTATTGTTTTGTAAAAACTTTCCTATGAAAACAAAAACATTTTTACTGGCGGTATTCCTATTGGTGGGACTATCTGTAAATCTCAAATCTCAAACCTCAAATCTCAACCCCAAAATCGGCCTCGTGCTGGGAGGAGGAGGAGCCAAAGGCGGTGCCGAGGTAGGTGTGCTGAAAGTGCTGGAAGAGGCCGGCGTAAGACCCGACTATATTGTAGGCACCAGCATCGGCTCTATCGTAGGCTGCTTGTATGCCGCCGGATACACATCGTCCGAACTGGAACAGATGTTTACACAACAGGAGTGGCTGTCGCTGCTTACCGACCGCCGCTCAGACCTTTCTAACGAGCCTTACAAGAAGGTGGGGGGCGTGCTGTATATCTTCGGCTTCCCTGTCATCGACACTGACAACATGTCATTCGGCATGCTGGGGGGCGGACGTGTGGAGGCTACCGTAGACTCCATGCTGAAGAAGAAAGGCTGCACAGAATTCAAATGCCTGAAGACCCCTTTCAGATGCGTCGCGGCTCAGCTTATACAGGCCGAAGAGGTGGTGCTTCACAAAGGCAAGCTGCCCAGGGCCATACGGGCATCAATGGCTATCCCCGGGCTGTTCAAGCCCGTCGAGATAGATGGCAAGAAACTCGTTGACGGAGGCATGATGAACAATCTGCCCGTCGACGTGGCAAGAGACATGGGGGCCGACATCATCATTGCCGTCGACCTCCAGCAAAACAAGCAAGACAGTAGGAAACCAACCGACAACTTTATCATATCACTGGCCGAAGCCGTTGGCATTGGCCCTATCGTCAGGTGGATATTCGACAGGCCTGACATAGAAAAATACAACGAGAACGTCAAGCATTGCGACATATATATTAACCCGCCACTGCCCGATGCCGATGCCACAAGCTTTGGCAACAACAACATGCGGCGAATGATAGACATAGGCGAGAAAGAGGCACGCAAACAACTGCCCAAACTTAGACAACTGACACAAAAACAGACATACTGATGCCGAATAAGAAAATAGTAACCTTCGGAGAACTGCTGCTCCGGTTCTCCAAGAACGACCATCTGCGCCTGAGCCAAGGCGACTATCTTACATGCAAATACGGTGGGAGCGAGGCCAATGTGGCCGTGTCGCTTGCCACGCTGGGCGACAATGTGGAATATGTTACACGCCTGCCCGACACCCCCGTTGGACGGGCTGGTGTGATGAGACTACAGGAGCTGGGAGTGAGATGCCACCATGTGCTGTGGGGAGGAGACCGCATAGGGACATACTACTTTGAACCCGCAGCGGGCATGCGCTCGGCAAAAGTGGTCTACGACAGGGAACATTCGGCTTGCTCTGAACTACAGCCAGGCATGGTTGACTGGCACACCATACTGAAAGATGCCGAGGTGCTGCATGTGTCGGGCATCACCGCTGCCATATCCAAAAGCTCGATGGACGCCACCTTCGAAGCACTCGACATTGCCGATGAAATGGGGGTAAAAGTGTCTTACGACATCAACTACCGCAAGAACCTGTGGAAGTATGAGGGTGCCGACCCGCGTGCCACATTGTCGCAAATGCTGTCAAGGTGTGACATGATGTTTGGCGATGCCATAGAGTTTGAATGGCTCTGCCAGCGCAAGCAGCCCCCCTTCACAGCCACCGACACACACTTCCAGATGCAGATGGAAGAATACAAGGAGTGGTTTGAGCAGCTGCACGAGCAGTTCCCCCGATGCCGCAAGTGGCTTATGGGCATGCGCAACATGGTTGCCTCCAGCCGTCACTTGCTCACTGCCCTACTCTATTACAGCGACAACGGCAATGACTACACGTTGCTGAAAGCTCCCATCAACGACATCAACGGCGTGGTAGACCCTTCAGGAGTGGGCGATGCCTTCATGGCTGGCCTGCTGCATGCACAGCTGGCATATAAGGACGATGCACAGACGCAGCTGAACTACTCGCTGGCTGCTTCTACGCTGAAAAACACCATTCCCGGCGACTTCAACCTTGCCTCGGACGAAGAAATTACTAACCTTTTATAATAAGCAGACAATGAATCTATCAGAAAAAGACATGCAGCAGATAGCCCAACGGGGTATCAGTGCTAAGAAAATCGAGAACCAGTTACATCAGTTTGAAACAGGATTCCCCTTCCTCAAGCTTGAGGCTGCCGCCGCCATAGGCAATGGCATCCTGGCTCCTACCGACGACGAGAGGAAACAATATGTGTCGGCGTGGCAACAGTACAAGGCTGAGGGTAAGCGCATAGTGAAGTTTGTACCTGCCAGCGGTGCCGCCAGCCGAATGTTCAAGAACATCTTCTCGTTTGTCGACGGCGACAGCAGTGTTCCCACCACCGACTTTGAAAAGAAATACTTTGACGAGATAGAGAAATTTGCCTTCTATGACGAGCTGGACGCCGTATGCCAGAAGAACGAAGGCAAGGGCATTAAGGAGTTGATGGCTGAAAGCAACTATAAAGCCATTGCCGCCAATATGCTTAACCCACAGGGACTTAACTATGGCCAGCTGCCCAAGGGAATGCTGCTCTTCCACAAGTATGATGACGGTGCCCGCACCCCAATGGAAGAACATCTGGTGGAAGGCGCTCTCTATGCCGCATCGAAGGGCGAAGCCAACGTCCATTTCACCGTGAGCCATGAGCACATGGACTTCTTCCGCAAGAAAGTGGCAGACAAGGCCGATGGCTATGCACAGAAATACGGAGTGAAGTACGACATCACATTCAGCGAGCAGAAGCCCTCTACCGACACTATCGCTGCCAACCCCGACAACACCCCCTTCCGCAACGACGACGGCAGCCTGCTGTTCCGTCCGGGTGGACATGGGGCACTGATAGAGAACCTGAATGAGATTGATGCCGACGTCATCTTCATAAAGAACATAGACAATGTGGTGCCCGACCGCCTGAAGCCCGAGACCGTAGAATGGAAGCAAGTCATAGCAGGCATCCTGGTCACATTGCAGCAGAAGGCGTTTGACTATCTCAACATTCTTGATAATGGAGCAACTGGCGAGCAGCTGGAGGAGATAGCAGCGTTTGTGGAGAAATGCCTTTGCTGCCAACCCAAGGGTGCCACTGTCGATGCCGACTACCTGCGTCGCAAGCTGAACCGCCCCATGCGCGTGTGCGGAGTAGTAAAGAATGTAGGCGAGCCTGGTGGCGGCCCGTTCCTTACCTATAACCAGGACGGCACCGTAAGCCTGCAGATCCTGGAGAGTTCGCAGATTGACACCGACAACAAGGAATATATGAAGATGTTTACTCAGGGCACACACTTCAATCCCGTTGACTTGGTATGCGCTGTACGCGACTATAAGGGACAGCCCTTCGACCTGCCCAAATATGTAGATAAGACCACTGGCTTTATCTCTTCCAAGTCGAAAGGCGGAAAAGAGCTGAAAGCACTTGAGCTGCCAGGACTGTGGAACGGAGCCATGAGCGACTGGTCAACAGTATTTGTTGAAGTTCCCCTGGGCACATTCAACCCCGTCAAGACTGTCAACGACCTGTTGCGCGAACAGCATCAGCAAGCCTGAACACAGGGCTGCTCTGCAACGGTTTTCATGGCATTTCACAAATACGGCACACTTTTTGCTTGTAGCAAAGAAAACAACAAATAACTATTATGACAGAAGATAAAGTGAATATCGAGGAGGAGGAAAAGGATACCATCCCCGTAAACGAAGAAAACGAGCAGGAGTCTGCCGACGCAGAATCCAATGAAACAAAGCCGGAAGAAGACCCGTTGACCGTTGCAGAGCAGCAGATAGCCGACCTAAAGGACAAGTATCTGCGCCAAGTGGCAGAGTTTGACAACTACCGCAAACGCACACTGAAAGAGCGTGCAGAGCTCATACTGAACGGAGGCGAGAAAACCATTGTCGCCCTGCTTCCTGTCGTTGATGACATGGAACGGGCAATAGAGAATGGCGAAAAGACCGATGACCCGCAAGTGCTTCGAGAAGGCATGGTGCTGATATACCAGAAGCTGATGAAAACCCTCGAAGGCATGGGAGTCAAGAAGATAGAGACGGCAGATGCCGACTTCGACACCGACGTGCACGAAGCCGTCGCTATGGTACCTGGCATGGGCGATGACAAGAAAGGAAAAGTAATAGACTGTATGACAACAGGATATAAACTAAATGATAAAGTAATTCGCCACGCCAAGGTGGCAGTAGGACAATAAGACTAGATGGCACAGAAAAGAGACTACTACGAAGTGCTTGGCGTTGCCAAGACAGCATCAGAGGATGAGATAAAGAAGGCTTACCGCCAGATAGCCATAAAATACCATCCAGACCGCAACCCTGGAGACAAGCAGGCAGAAGAGAAGTTCAAAGAAGCTGCCGAGGCCTATAACGTGCTCCACGACCCACAGAAGAGACAGCAGTATGACCAGTTTGGCTTCGCCGGACCGATGGGTGGTGGAGGTTTTGACGGCTTCGGAGGCTCTTCGATGAATATGGACGACATCTTCTCGATGTTCGGCGACATCTTCGGAGGTCATGGTTTCGGGGGCTTTGGCGGCCGACGCTCTTCCCGTCCACAGCAACACAGGGGAAGCGACCTGCGCCTGAAAGTAAGGCTTTCGCTGGAAGAGATAAGCATTGGAGTAACCAAGAAATTCAAGCTTCGCAAAGACGTGCCTTGTACGCATTGCCACGGTACGGGTGCAGAAGACGGCTCAGGCCATGAGACCTGCCCGACGTGTCACGGCTCTGGCATCATCACCCACACCACGCAAAGCATCTTCGGCATGATGCAGACCCAGGGCGTATGCCCCACTTGCCAAGGTGAAGGACAGGTGATAAAGAACAAGTGTAAGAGCTGTAACGGCCTGGGCGTTATCAAGGGTGAAGAGGTGGTGGAAATCGTTATCCCTGCCGGTGTTGCCGAAGGTATGGTTGTCAATGTTCCCGGCAAGGGCAACGCCGGACAGAGAGGCGGCATTCCCGGAGACATACAAGTCTATATTGAGGAGGAGGAGAACGATACTTTTGTAAGGGATGGTAATGACTTGATATACAATCTCTTGCTCGACTTCCCTACAGCAGCACTTGGGGGCGAGGTGACCATTCCCACCATAGAGGGGAAAAGCTTGAAAGTAAAGATAGAAAGCGGAACCCAACCCGGCAAGACAATGCGTCTGCGCGGCAAAGGACTGCCCGCCGTACAGGGATATGGCTCAGGAAACGGCGATCTGGTGGTAAACATCAGTGTGTATGTGCCCAAGACCCTGTCGCGCGAAGAACGCAAGGCAATGGAATCGTTCAGAGACAGCGACAACTTCAAAGGCGATCGCCAGACACAAGAGAGCATATTCAACCGGTTTAAGAACTTTTTCTCATAACAGTCATACCATCAACGTATTATATCCAAAATGACATATCAGGAAGCTACTGAATATCTGTTTGAGAAGACAGCCAACTTCGAAAAGCACGGTGCCTCCGGCTACAAAGTCGGACTAGGTAACATATTAAAGCTTGACGAGCATTTTGGACATCCGCATAAGCATTTCCGCAGCATCCATGTAGGAGGAACAAACGGAAAGGGGTCGGTCTCACATACCATTGCCTCAATGCTTCAAGTATGTGGCTATAAGGTAGGGCTTTACACCTCTCCGCATATAGTGGATTTTAGTGAGCGTATACGCATTAACGGCAAGCCGATAAGCAAGGATTATGTAATAAAGTTTGTAGAAAACGAACAGAAGTACCTCGAGTCTATCGGCCTTTCTTTCTTTGAAATAGCCACAGCGATGGCGTTCAAGTATTTCAAGGAACAAGACATTGACATTGCCGTTATTGAAGTAGGTCTTGGCGGGAGGCTTGACTCTACAAACATCATCACCCCTATCCTTTCGGTCATAACGAATGTCTCTCTAGAACATACCCAGCTCCTGGGAAACACAGTAGAACAGATAGCGAAGGAGAAAGCGGGCATTATGAAGCACGGAGTGCCATGTGTCATTGGAGAGGCATCTCCCGAGCTGCACGAAGTCTTCGATGCTGCCGCTCAGGAATGCGGCTGTCCTGTAGTCTATGCCGAAGAACCCTGCCTCCTGGAAAAAGCCGAACTATTACCCGACGCTTCTGGTTTCCAATACAGCACCACCTACGGTGTAGAATTCAAAGGTGAGCTTCAGGGTTCCTATCAGGAAAAAAACACCAACACCATTCTCCATGCCTTTCGCCAACTAATGAAGATGGGGTATCTGTGTGAAAGCAAGTTACCGGAAAACATTAAATCTATACAAGAAGAGATAAACCGGGCTTTTCTTAATGTTTCCCGTCT
>CAMYZK010000081.1 GCA_947303825.1 uncultured Prevotella sp.
TCTCCAGAGGGGCTTGATAAGGATAGCCAGCCATACAGCTACCCCAAAGGGGTTGTGAAATGGCTGGTAAGATGACAGCGCGGGAAAGCCTGCCAGGGAACAGAAAATAAATCCTTCACCATAAAGCTCTGATATTTATATAGTTATCCTCATTGTAAAGGATTGTTTCATTTCGTCCTATTAGTTAAAAACAAAAAAGTATTCGTTTGTTTGGATATAAAGTTTTCTATTTCAAAGGAATTTGCACAATGCCCATGGGAGCAGTGCGACGGCAAATAATATTGACAATGAAAGAACTGAAAGGAACAAAGACCAAAAATAGGAGACTATGCGTTTTCTTTTTGCACTAGTTTAGCCACTGTGTCCATCCCCAATAGTGTTAGTAACATAGGAGCGCGTGCATTTTCTTTCCAAACCGCCAAACTTATGGGAATAATTCTGTGATGGCATTTTCAGGCTTAAGATTCGGCTTAAGTTTCTGATAAGCCAAATGCTCATCGCCAGAGACGAGGTAGATGAGCAACAATAGGCAAAGCCGTACTTGGGATGCCCCACGGTTTTGCTACAGTTCACAAAAAAGGTGGCGGAAAAATACAAAAATAAGTTAAATAATAAAGATTTTCGCCTTGAAATTCTCTTTTGTTAATACTTATGTGTAACTTTGCACCCGCAAAACGGCAAGGGCGACACAGTGCATGCTGTGAAAGCTGCCGCAGCAGATACGGGCAAGTCCTGTACGGCCAGCTCCTGAGGAATCCTCCAGGACGGGAACGTAGCAAAGGCACTTGGTTGTAGCGGCGCGATGCAGACCGCTTGCCCACCCGCCTCTTTAGCTCAGTTGGCCAGAGCACGTGATTTGTAATCTCGGGGTCGTTGGTTCGAATCCGACAAGAGGCTCAGCAGAAGCGCAAGACAACGTTCAACACGAAGTCTTGCGTTTTTTTACTAGAAGAATTAGGAGCACCACGATGATAGAGGTAAAGAACCTGTATAAGAGTTTTGAAGACCTTTCTGCCGACGGCCACCTGCTGGGGGTTAAAGAAGTGCTGAAAGACATCAGTACCGTCTTTGAAGATGGTGTGACAAACCTTATTATAGGCCAGAGCGGTTCTGGAAAGACTGTGCTGATGAAGAACCTGGTGGGTCTGCTGGAACCCACCAGCGGACAGGTGCTCTACGACGGCCGTGACTTCATGCAGATGTCGAAGAAGGAAAAGGTGCTGATGCGTCGCGAGATGGGCATGATATTCCAGGGTGCCGCCTTGTTCGACTCTATGACCGTACTGGAAAACGTGATGTTCCCACTCGACATGTTTGCAAGCATGACGCAGAGAGAGAGGCAGCGCAGGGCCAAGGAATGCCTTGCCAGGGTTAACCTGGAGGATGCCGACCAGAAATATCCGGGCGAGATAAGCGGAGGCATGCAGAAGCGCGTGGCCATTGCGAGAGCAATTGCCTTGCAGCCGAAGTACCTCTTCTGCGACGAGCCCAACTCAGGTCTTGACCCAAAGACATCGCTTGTAATAGACCAGCTGCTGCACAGCATCACCCATGAGTATAAGATGACAACCATAATAAATACCCACGACATGAACTCTGTCATGGGCATAGGAGAGAACATCATCTTCATCTGCGAGGGTCACAAGGAGTGGCAGGGACAGTCGGCCGACATAATGGGAAGCACAAACAAACGGCTCACCGACTTCATCTTTGCCAGCGACCTGCTGAAAGAGATGCGCCAGGCACTTATGAGTTAAGAATTAAGAATTAGGAGTTCTTCGCAGAGCGAAACGGGACGCAAGGAAGCGTAGCGACTAAAAGAAATCCTTCAATTCTTTAATTTTTCTAGTTCTTCAATTTTTTTATCTAGCATCTGAAAACGGTAAAAAAAGCCGTTGTCATCGTCATCGTCTTCACTGTCGTCTTTGTCAGCTTTCTTCTTGTCTTCTTTGTCAGTTTTCTTCTTGGTGACAGGCTTTTTCACTTCCTCTTCTTCACTGTCATCGTCGTCGTCGCTTACAGTAGTAACAGCGGGACGTGTAACCTTGTCGGTAAGGAAATAATGCAGTCCAAAACCAATGACTCCCAGCAGGAACACCAGAAGCATCATGCGCCATGCCAGTGCCTTGCCACTTATGGGCGTAGTGTCGGTGCTCTTCTTCTTTGTCTTCTTGGCTTTCCCCCCACGGGCAACTGTGGCTGGAAGGCTCGTCGCCGACTCCCAATTCCTTTCCTGATGTGACGGACCGAGAGGCTCCATTGGTGACAGTTGCTCCGGCTCTATGGGGGTGATAGGCTCAACAGGTGGCAGAGGCTCCTGCTCTACAGGGGTAATCGGCTCCATAGGTGGCAGTGGCTCCGACTCTACGGGGGTGATAGGCTCCATAGGCGGCAGTGGCTCCGGCTCTACGTGGGGAGTCGATTCTGCTGGAGACTGAGGCCGCTGGGGTATTGGCACCGACGGCTCGGTGGCCACCATCGGCGATGTGTCAGGCTGACGGTTAAGTAAATATGTAGGCTGTGACTCCAAAGGAATGACAGGTGCAAACGGCAGCCTTTGCGACAGCACCACCAGCTTGCCACAATATTGGCACGTAGTCTTGAAGGGCTGCACGTCATGTCCGCAATGCGGGCATATCTGTATCCTGTCTTCCGTCATTTCACATCAGCTATTTTATCTTCCACTCACCATTGCTCTTTACCATAGGAACCACTATCTCCTCAGAGGTTCCATTGCCGTAGGAAAGCAGAAGGTTCACCTTTACCATCTGGAGCGACTCGTCTTTCTCGGCATTAACCACGCTGACGGCCTTCACCCCCTGGCGTGTGGTGTCTACATGCTCCACGTGCCTGCGGTAGTTGAGCAGCATCTGGTCGTGGTATCCTCCTGTAAACTTCGACGAGTGTGCGCACAAGTCCAGGAACCTTCCGGTCTGGCCTCTATACAAAGCCTTGTATGCCTCCAATGCCACAGCTGCGGCATCCTCTGCCGAGGTGTCTACAGTCTCGGCCTTGGTGTCAACCCTCTCTTCTGTCTTGGCAGAGCATCCGGCCATTAGCAGAGCCACCATAGCAAAGCCGGCCATTGCCTGCAGCATGATTATTCTTCTGATATGTGGCATATCACTTCTGTCTGACAAAAACATTAATTGGCGTTCCTGTAAGTGTCCAGTTCTCACGTATCTTATTCTCTAGGAAACGTTTGTAAGGCTCCTTGACATACTGTGGCAGGTTGGCATAGAAGATAAATGTCGGTATCTGGGTGTCGGGCACCTGAGACACATACTTTATCTTTATGTACTTACCCTTTATGCTTGGCGGCGGAGTGGCCTCAATGAGGGGAAGCATCACCTCGTTGAGCTTTGTGGTGCCTATGCGCTGCTTACGGTTCAGGTAGACCTGCTTGGCTGTCTCAAGCACCTTGAAGATGCGCTGCTTGGTAAGAGCCGAGGCAAAGATGATGGGGAAGTCGCGGAAGGGAGCCATACGCTCGCGGATGGCGTTCTCGAAAGTGTCGATAACTATCTGTGTCTTCTCTTCAACCATATCCCATTTGTTCACGACGACGACCAACGACTTGTTGTTCTTCTGTATCAGCTGGAAGATATTCATGTCCTGACCTTCTATGCCACGAGTTGCATCAATCATCAGGATACACACATCGCTGTTCTCTATGGCGCGTATGGAGCGCATCACCGAGTAGAACTCCAGGTCTTCGGTTACCTTGTTCTTACGCCGTATGCCAGCAGTGTCAACGAGGTAGAAGTCGAAGCCGAACTTGTCGTAACGGGTATAGATGCTGTCGCGCGTGGTGCCGGCAATGTCGGTAACAATGTGCCGATCCTCGCCTATGAACGCGTTGATGAGACTCGACTTACCCACATTGGGACGCCCTACTACGGCAAAGCGCGGTATACCCTCCTCCAATCCTTCGTCTTGCTTTTCAGGCAACATCTCCAATATCTTGTCGAGCAGGTCGCCGGTTCCGCTGCCCGTGGCGGCACTGATGCAGTAAGGATCGCCCAGTCCAAGCTTGAAGAACTCGTACTGTCCGTAGAGGTCTTTGTTGTCGTCGGCTTTGTTGGCAACAAGTATGACGGGCAGCTTCGAGCGCCGCAGAATCAGTGCCACGTCCTCATCCCAGTCGGTGACACCGTTCCTGATGTCACAGAGGAACAGCACCAGGTCGGCCTCCTCGGTAGCAATGATCACCTGCTTGCGTATCTCCTCCTCGAAGATGTCGTCGCTGTTCACCACCCATCCGCCGGTATCCACTACCGAGAACTCACGACCGTTCCAGTCGCACTTGCCATACTGACGGTCGCGCGTAGTACCGGCTTCATCACTGACAATAGCCTGTCGGCTCTTGGTGAGGCGGTTGAAAAGTGTGGACTTTCCCACATTAGGGCGTCCAACGATGGCTACTAGATTTGGCATGTCTATTCTTTTGTTGTCTAATCCCAATTTTGATGGAGGTTGAACTTATATTTCTTACCCTCACTGTTGGTGAAGGTTCCATGGAATCCGTCGCCACGGAATTCAACAATGCCGTTGAACGTGCCACTGTGCTTGCCGCTGGGAGCATACTCGTAGAGCACCACTCTGTTGTAGCCATGAGGGTCGCCCATGTTCGACTTCTCTACCAGTTTGAAGTGGGTATTTGGGCGGTCGTTATAATAGTAGTAGCCCACCTTCTTATTTGTGCCGGCACCGAAGTCGGTAAACACCAAGGTCACGTTGTATGGCCCTATCTTTCCCTGATAAATCCAGTCACCGGTAGGCTCTGCAACTGCTGCCAGTGGCAACAGCATCATGACTAGAAATAAAAAAAACTTTGTTTTCATAGTTGCAAAATCCATTAAATATTACTGTCTTTCGTCCGCAAGGGCACAATTTGGGTGCAAAGATACAAAAATTATTGTAAAAAATACATTGGAATATATTTTTTTTCGTACCTTTGCGCCAATATTTTCCATAAACAACAAAACCATGAAAAAGCTATTCTTATCTTTCGCGCTTCTGGCAGCCGCAGTTGTTGCCAAAGCTAATGACGGTGTCTATTGCGGTTCAGGCAACCAGTTGGTACCTGTCGAGGAGTGTGACATTGATGTAACCAAAGAGATTCTTACCATTGACATCTGTGACGACGGCTATGCCAGTGTCGATGTCTATTACGAGCTGACGAACCACGGCCAAGCCAAGACCGTCACCATGGGTTTCGAGGCAGACCTTCCCTACATGATGGGCGACGAGTTCAACCCGAAAGGCATACATCCGTATATTGAGGACTTTACGGCCACGATGAACGGCCAGAGCCTCAGCTGCAGCAATGCCGTGGTGATTGCCAGCGAAGAGCATGCAACAAACTTCAAACCCCTGGACTTGTCGAAATACCACCTTTCCAAGGAGGCCAAAGAGACCTGGGATGAAGGAAACACCGTACTCACTGACAACAAGGGCAACGAAGTGAAGGTGGCCTACGCCTACTACTTCAAAGCCAACTTCAACAAGGGCAAAAACACCGTACACCACACTTACCGCTACCTGATGTCTAACGGTGTGGGCCGCGTCTTTGAGGTGCCTTACAGACTGACACCTTGCGCTCGCTGGGCCAACCACCAGATAGATGACTTCACCCTGCGTATCAGAGCCATTAACACCGCCAAGCACTTCTACCTCTACGACGAGGTTTTTAACGGAGCCACGTTCAAACTGGCCAGTGGCACCGGCAAGCTGCGCAACGGTTCTATCGATAACTCGGGACACTACACTGAGGTGTCGCTAAGAAACGGTATGGTAGAGCTGCATAAGGTTAACTTCTGTCCCAAGAATGAAATGTGCATCAGCTCGGCCGACGGCTTGCAGCTTATGAAAGGCGACAACTGGGACATCACCTCGTTCTACGACCGCGCCGGCAGCGGACTGGTACAGACCAAAAGTGTCTCGTTCTATGATTTCTATGGACGCAAGGCAAAGAACAAGAAAGAGGAAGACGAGCTTTACAAGCGCATCTGCCGCAACCTGCCATACGCCAACCGAGGATATGTGTTCAAAGACAAAGACCTGAAAAAGCTCTTCAACAAGGTATGGTGGTACATGCCCGATCCCAGCTGGCAGATGTCGGCCGACGATTTCCAGAAAGGCGACTGGTTCTACATCAACGAGCTGGGCAAGAACGGAAGTGGACTTTAACAATAAGAAATTAGTAGTCGGAAGTGGCAGCTCTTCATCCGCTTGACAAGTTCCGCTTCTGCCCAGTGTGCGGCAGCAGCCGTTTCTTGGAGAACAACTTCAAGAGCAAACGTTGTGAAGACTGTGGCTTTGTGTACTACGCCAATCCATCGGCGGCCACTGCAGCATTCATCTTGCGCGGTGGCTGCCTTCTCGTTGCACGCAGGGCAAAGGAACCTGCACGCGGAACCCTAGACCTACCAGGAGGATTCGTTGACATGGACGAATCGGTAGAGGAAGGGATGCGCCGGGAGATAAAGGAAGAGACAGGACTTACTGTGCAGGACATGCACTACCTCTTTAGCATTCCCAATCTTTACGACTTTTCGGGAATGACCATTCACACCACCGACATGTTCTATCGAACAGATGTTGACGACAGTGCCAACCCTGTTGCCGACGACGATGCTGCCGAGCTGATGTGGATTCCACTCTGCAACGTCAATCCCGACGACTTCGGACTGTGGAGCATCAGGCAGGCGGTGATAAGGTTTTTAGAGTTAAGAGTTAAGAGTTTGGCGAATTAGCAGTTATGAATATAGATTTACAGTTTCCCACTAAGGATAAGACTAGAGGCGGGATTGTGGCTGGACTCAAGGCCGAGATGCAGGAAGTCCTGGAGAAAAACATCCTTCCCTTCTGGATTGACAAAATGACAGACCATGAGCACGGTGGCTACTACGGTCAGATGACGGGTAACTACGAGCTGCGCCCCAAAGCCGACAAAGGTGCTATTCTCAATGCCCGCATTCTTTGGAGCTTCTCGGCTGCATACCGGGTGCTGACGACCGTTGCTCAGCCATGTTCTTCGGCACCATATAAGCCACAAGACTATCTCAACGCAGCAACACGAGCCAAAGACTACATCTTAGAGCACTTTATTGACAAAGAGTATGGCGGCGTGTTCTGGAGCCTGGACTATGAGGGAAAGCCTTTGGACACAAAGAAGCAGTTCTATGCCATTGGCTTTGCCATCTACGGCCTCAGTGAGTATGCCCGTGCCACCGGCGACCGCGAGGCACTGGACTATGCCCTGCAGCTCTTTGAATGCATTGAAGAGCATGCTTTCGACCCAGCGCATAACGGCTATATCGAGGCCTGCACTCGCGAGTGGGGAGAAATGGCCGACATGCGGCTGTCGGAACTGGATGCCAACTATCCCAAGTCGCAGAACACCCACCTGCACATCATTGAACCATACGCCAATCTGTATCGTTGCATCAAGGAAATGCAGGCTGCCGAAACGTGCAACTATGTTCCTGCCATCGGTTCTGTATTGCCCATAGGCATTACGGTTCCCGTGGAGCTGGTAGCCCGCGTAGAGAGGGCCTTGCGCAATCTCATCAACATCTTTATAGACAAGATTATGAACCCGGAGACCCATCACCTCGACCTGTTCTTCGACATGGACTGGACACGAGGTGCCGGCCGTCTGGAGAGCTATGGCCACGACATAGAGTGCTCCTGGCTGATGCATGAGGCGGCACTGGTGTTGGGCGACAAGACTGTCTTGGAAAAGGTAGAGCCCATTGTGCAACTCGTTGCCAAGGCATCGGAAAAGGGCTTGCGGCCTGACGGGTCGATGACACACGAGGCCAACCTTGACACAGGCCATTCTGACGACGACCTCCACTGGTGGGTACAGGCAGAGAACGTGGTGGGCTGGATGAACCTCTATCAGCATTTTGGCGATGAGGATGCTCTGCAGAAGGCCATACGCTGCTGGCAGTATATCAAGGCCAACCTGATAGACTACGGACATGGAGAGTGGTATTGGAGCCGGCATAGCAACGGAACACTCAACCAAGACGATGACCATGCAGGATTCTGGAAGTGCCCCTACCACAACAGCCGCATGTGTCTTGAGATTATCGAAAGATTCTGATACACCCGCCCCAAAAGGACGCTTTGCTCTGCGAAGAACTGCGACCGGGAGCATGTGAAGGGTGCTGACGTAGCAATACGAAAGAAGCCCGATGAAATCGGACTTCTGAAGTTGCGGAGGCAGGACTCGAACATGCGACCTCCAGGTTATGAGCCTGGCGAGCTACCAACTGCTCCACTCCGCGATGTTTTTTCGTTTTGCGGGTGCAAAGGTACAAAGATTTTTCGACACTCACAAATATTTATGTGATTTTTTTGCTTTTTAGCCCCTTTATCGCCTAAATTGGGCGAAAAAAGAACATTTTTAAGCCAAAAATTTGCTCGTTTGAAAGGAAATATGTAATTTTGCACACTGATAGCACTGTGTGCAATTATTTATTCAAACAAAGGAGGACTTAGATATGTCAATATCAAAGACGAGACAGAAACTCGTGGATGTGGCCAGGCAGTTGTTCGCCAAGAACGGGCTGGAGAACACGACGATGAACGACATCGCCACACTCTCAGGCAAAGGCCGACGCACACTCTACACCTACTTCAAATCGAAGGAGGAAATCTACTATGCCGTCATTGAAAGTGAACTGGAGCGTTTGAGCGACAAGCTCGACGAGGTGGCAGCCCGCAGAATCCGTCCGCAGGACAAAATCATCGAACTGATCTACACCCATCTGAGTATGATCCGTGAGACGGTGGTCAGAAACGGCAACCTGCGCGCCGAGTTCTTCCGCAATATCTGGATGGTGGAGAAGGTTCGCAAGCGCTTTGACGACGCAGAAATCGAACTCTTCCGCAAGGTCTATACCGAAGGCAAGGAGGAGGGCGAGTTCGATATTGACAACATAGATCTTGTGGCCGACATCACCCACTATTGTATTAAGGGCCTCGAAGTACCTTATATCTACGGGCGCATCGCACACGGTATGAGGGAAGAAGACACGAAGCCTCAGGTGGCCAAGGTCGTCTATGGTGCCCTCGGCAAGCTCTACAAGTAAAGGTGAAAAAGTGAAAAGGTGTAAAAAAAATCAGTAAATCATAAATAATTAAATCGTAAATCAACATGGGATTAT
>CAMYZK010000082.1 GCA_947303825.1 uncultured Prevotella sp.
ACACACCGCAACGGGCACCCCTTGAGGAATATCGTGGTACGAATTCCCGGCCCGTCGTTTATGGCATATCGCTTAATATCAAATATGAGTGGTTCCATCAACTCCTAATACTCCTCATTCTCGGTGCGTGCTATTATCTCGTTTTGCAGCTGCGCCGTCATGTCGTTGAAGTAGTCGCTGTAGCCTGCCACCCTCACCAGCAGGTCGCGGTACTGTTCCGGATGTTGCTGTGCGTGGTGCAGTGTCTCTGTATCTACGACGTTGAACTGTATGTGGTGGCCTCCCATCTTGAAGTAAGTCCTGATGAGCGATGCCAGCTTGCTGCGGTCGGTGTCACGCTTCAGCAGCTGTGGCGTAAACCTCATGTTGAGCAGCGTACCCCCGCTCTTTGTCTGGTCTAGCTTTTCCAGCGACTTTATCACCGCCGTAGGGCCGTGGGTGTCGCTGCCATGAGCAGGCGAGGTGCCGTCGCTGATGGCAAAGTGGGCCATCCTGCCGTCGGGTGTGGCTCCGCATACAGAGCCGAAGTAGTTGTGACATGTGGTAGAGAGCATGTTGAGCTGAGTCTTGCCTCCCCGGGTATTGGGCCGTCCCTCTATGGCCTGCACCAGGTCGTTGTATATGCGCACGGCTATCTGGTCGGCATAGTCGTCGTCGTTGCCGAAGAACGGTGTGTGATAGCGTATGTAGGCACGCATCTTTCTTAGTGTAGAGTTTAAAGTGTAGGGTGTAGAGTCTGCTACCGCACTCTCCGTTCTACACTCTAAACTCTTTTCTCCCCAGTTGGCAGCCAGAGCCTGCAGCATCTCGTCCATGGTGTAGCGCTTGTCTTCAAAGACATGTTTCTTGAGAGCCGTGAAGCTGTCGGTGAGGGTACCCAGTCCGGTACACTGTATATAGGTGGTGTTGTAACGTGCTCCTCCGCTGTAGTAGTCGCGCCCACGCTCTATGCAGTCGTCAATGAAGAGGGAGAGGAAGGTGGCTGGTGCGTATAGCGAGAACATGCGTTCAATGTAGTTGTTTACAGCCAGCTTCATGTCTACGAAGTATGTCATCTGCCGGTGCCATGCCTCGTAGAGCTGTTCAAACGAGCTGAAGGTTCGCGGGTCGCCGGTCTCCAGTCCCAGCTTCTTGCCTGTCTGGGGGTCGAGGCCGTTGTTCAGTGTTATCTCAAGTATCTTCGGCGTGTTGAGATAGCCCGTCAGCAGATAGGCCTCCTTGCCGAATGCTCCCACCTCTATACATCCCGAGCAACCTCCCTGTCGGGCGTCGGTAAGCGTCTTTCCCTGCCTGAGCAGCTCGTCCACGTATGTGTCGGGGTTGAAGATGCTGGGGTAGCCGTGACCCTGGGCAATCACCCTTATGCCTTCTAGGAGGAAGTCGTCGGGCGTGTTGTGAGCTACGTGTATGCTCAGTCCCGGCTGCAGCTGATGCAGCTCCTCCTGTATCTCAAGAATGATAGACGACAACTCGTTGGCCGCGCTCCTGCCCTCGCTGTCTATGCCTCCTATATTGATATTGGTGAAGTCGTTGTATGTACCGCTCTCCAAGGCTGTCACCCCCACCTTTGGTGGCGCGGGCTGGTTGTTGAACTTTATCCACAGGCAAGAGAGCAGCTCTTTCGCCTTGTCGCGGGTCAACGTTCCGTCGGCCAGTCCCTTCTCGTAGAACGGCAGCAGATGCTGGTCTATGTGCCCCGGATTCATCGAGTCCCATCCATTCAGCTCGGTGACGGTTCCCAGATGTACGAACCAGTACATCTGTATGGCCTCCCAGAAATCACGCGGTGCGAAAGCGGGCACACGACGGCACACCTCGGCAATATGGCGCAGCTCGGCCGCTCTTTCTTCACTCATCTGCCCGGCCATCTTCTCGGCCAACTCGGCATGCCTTTCGGCAAGGAGAATTGCCGCATCGCACGAGATGGCCATCGCCTCCAGCTCCTGCTGCTTGTCGGTGGCCTCGGGGTCGTTGATGTAGTCGAGCCGGGCAATGCGCTCTTGTATGCGGGCTTTCACTTCAAGCAGACCCATGCCATACATCTTGCCGTCCATGGCAGTATGGCCTGCCGCACGCTGCTCCATAAACTCGGTGAACACTCCGGCATGGTAAGCCTCCTCCCACTCTCTGGACACATGGCCGAATATCCGCTCACGCTGAGTCTTTCCTTTCCAGTAGGAAATCACCTCGCGCTCGTAGGTGTCGATATCTTCCTGTGAGATGGTGTAACGCTGCAGCTCCCGCTCGTTAAGGGTGTGCAGGTCTTCCACCGAGTGGCATGTCAGCTCAGGGAAGGTAGGCACAGCCTTAGGCTTTGGGCCGCGCTCGCCCACAATCAGCTCATCGTCGCCAATGTAGATGGTTTTCCTGCGACATATCTCAAGAAAGTTACGAGCTCTGAGCACTGGCGTAGGCATGGTGCCGAAGTTCTCTCTATAGAACGCAGTCTCAATAAGTGCACGCTCAATGCTCAAAGTGGCTGGTGTGTCGAGGCTCTCCTGGTGCAGTCGCCTTATGCGCGCGTTCATGCCCCCGTTGTTCTCTGGGTGTTTCATATTTGCTGTCATCATGCGTGAGTTGTCTTTATTTCAGGGTAAAAGTGCACAAAGATAATGAAATCATATCACATCTGCAAGCAATTAGGCAAAAACTTACAATGAGAAAAGAAAAATGCAAAATAGTTTGGCAGGAAAGAAAGATTTTGCTAATTTTGCATCGGTCTGCCGGGGAGGAAAGCCAAAGTTCCTCCCCCTTTGTCAAAAAGCAATATGGAAGAGTTACTTCACTATGTTTGGAAGCACAGGCTGCTACCCTTGGGTGAGCTGCATACCTCCGATGGACTGGATGTTGAAATAATAGACCCCGGCCTTCACAACCGTAATGCCGGCCCCGACTTCTTCAACGCAAAGGTGCGCATTGGCAGCACGCTGTGGGTGGGCAACGTGGAGTTGCACCTGCGTTCGCAAGACTGGTATGCACATGGCCATGACCACGACAACAGCTACAACAACGTGGTACTGCACGTCACCTGTAATGCCGATGCCGACGTGGTGACCAGTGACGGCCGAAGGCTGCCACAACTCGTGGTGCAGATACCCGCCATGGTGAAAGAGCACTACGAGGAACTGCTGCATGCCGACAGATACCCGCCCTGCTACAAGATAATACCCAACCTGGGCTCGCTGCTGGTACACTCGTGGATGGCAGCTCTGCAGACCGAACGCCTAGAGCAGAAGACAGAGGCCATAAGGCAGCGTGCGGAGCGGTCGAACGGCTCTTGGGAAGATGCTTTCTTCCAGACACTGGCACGCAACTTTGGCTTTGGCATTAATGGCGATGCCTTCGAGCTGTGGGCACAAAGCATCCCGATGAACACTGTAGGCAAGCATCGTGACGACCTGTTCCAGGTGGAAGCAATATTCATGGGGCAAGCCGGACTGCTCGAGCCCGACAGCATTGCCGGAAGCCACAGGGAAGCAGCCATCAGCGAGGGATACTTCAACAGGCTGCGCAAAGAGTACCTATACATGCAACACAAGTTTGGACTACAGCCCATAGCGCACCAGCTTTGGCGATTCATGCGACTGCGTCCGCAGAACTTCCCATACATACGCATAGCACAGTTGGCAACACTCTATCACGAGCGGCACACCAACCTGAGCACCCTGCTGGAGTGCAAGACCGCCGACGACCTGCGATCCCTGTTGGCTACACGCGCCACACCCTACTGGCAGACTCATTACTGCTTCGGGGCGGAAAGCACGCAAAGCGACAAGAAACTGTCGGCAGCATCGACCAACCTGCTCATCGTCAACACTGCCATTCCCATGATGTTTGCCGTGGGACGACACAGGCACAATGAGGAACTGTGCGACCGTGCCTTCGAGCTGCTGGAGCATATGAAAGCCGAAAAGAACCATATCATCACCATGTGGCAGGAATGCGGACTAACGGTGAAAAGCGCAGGTGACTCGCAGGCGCTGATACAGCTTAAGCGCGAGTACTGCGACCGTAAGGACTGCCTGCGCTGCCGCTTCGGATATGAATATCTGCGCGCTACGCGCTAAAGAGTTACTAAACAATTGAGAAATGGAATATCACTTTGAGACACGCATGGAAGTGCGCGACTATGAATGCGACATCGAAGGTATAGTGAACAATGCCCAGTACATACACTACTGCGAGCATACGCGCCATCTCTTCCTCAAGGAGTGCGGCCTTAGCTTCGCCGAGATGCACGCCAAAGGGGTAGATGCCGTGGTGGCACGCATGCAGCTGCAATATAAGAGTCCGCTAAGACCCGACGACGAGTTCCTGTCACGTCTGCGTCTGGAGAAGGAGGGCATCAAGTATGTGTTCTATCAGGACATTGTCCGGGCATCCGACGAGAAACTGTGCTTCCGTGGGCGCATAGAGCTAGTGTGCCTCGTCAATGGACGGCTGGCAGAAAGCGAAGACTATGACAAGGCGTTTTCTGAGTTAAGAGTTAAGAGTGAAGAATTAAGAATTGACTACCGCACTTAAAACGGCAGGCCCGTTGCAGACGAAGTAATCATATCTATCATTTTTCACCTTTCATCTATCATCTATAAAGACAATGACAGAAGACGAAAAGCTATACTCCATTGCACTAACCAGAATGACGGGCTTCAACAGCACTATTGCACTGCACCTCTACCGTGAGGCGGGGAGTGCCAGTGCGCTCTACGCTGGCCGCAACAGCATTGGCGACATTGTTGCCGACATCTCCCCACGCCTTACCGAGGCCATGAAAGACTGGAGCCAGGCACTGGAAAGGGCTCATGCTGAGATGGAGTTTGCCAAGAAGTACGGCATTCAGGTATTGACTCTTGGCGACACGAGCTACCCCTCACGCCTGGCCAACTGCCCCGATGCCCCCATAGTGCTCTATTACAAAGGGACTGCCGAGCTCAATGCACCGCGAGTAATAAATATTGTGGGCACGCGTCACTGCACCACCTACGGGCAAGACCTGGTGCGCAAGCTTGTGAACAGGCTGGCAGAGATTTGCCCCGACATCCTGATAGTTAGTGGACTGGCCTACGGCATAGACATCTGTGCACACCGCAACGCCCTGCAGCATGGCATCGACACCATAGGCGTGCTGGCTCACGGACTGGAGAAGATATACCCCGCACATCACAGGGAAACGGCAGTACTGATGGTAGGCAAAGGAGGCCTGCTCACCGAATATATGTCTTTGTCGCACATGGACAAGTCCAACTTCGTGCGCCGCAACCGTATAGTGGCAGGAATGTGCGATGCCACGGTGCTCGTTGAGAGTGCGGCCAAGGGTGGCGGACTTATTACCGCCGAGATGGGAATGGACTATGGCCGCAGTGTCTTTGCCTTCCCCGGTGCCGTAGGAGCAAAGTACAGCGAGGGCTGCAACAACCTGATACGCAGCAATGGAGCGGGGCTCATCACCTCGGCCGATGACCTGGTAGCGGCGATGGGCTGGAACAGCGACCTGCTGCTCAAGGAGGCAAGAGACGAGGGGATAGAACGCTCGTGCTTTCCCAGCCTGACAGACGAGGAGCAACAGGTGGTGGCACTGCTACAGTCGAATGGCGACCTACAGCTCAACGTCATGTCGGTAAAGCTCAACATCCCCATTGGCCGCCTCACGTCACTATTGTTCCAGCTTGAGATGAAGGGCGTGGTAAGGGCAATGGCAGGAGGACAGTGGCACCTGCTCGGCTAGATTTCACTGTCTTTTCTACAATGAGAAAGGCATCAGGCGGTTGGGGGATAAGGTTAACGGGAGATTTTTTCCGGCGGCACATCGTACATCACCTTGGCGTGATTGGTGCGTATGAGCTGACTGTCTATAAGACTGCCCGAGACACGGTCAATAGTGTCTCTGTAGACCTGCCCGTTACGGTATACCGTACCGTCTTCGCAAGAAAAGTATTCGTTCTCTGCATGGATGTGGAAGGTGTGAGCCAGCATCTCTGCAGCACACAGTTCGCCACAGAGGTACTCGCCATCCACGCGGAGCCGCAGCTGGTAGGTGTTGGCGGTATCGTTTCTTACGCGATAGTCAATATAGTTGTACGATATGCTGGTGCCTGTGCCGAAGGGTATCTGGCGGCCAAAGTCGGGAAAGAGGTCAAGGCCGTCGTGATGATGGTGCTCTGTGATGGTGAGCTCGCTGTGCAGTACCATCCAGTGAATGAGGTTGGATAGCTGGCACAGGCCGCCTCCTATGCCCTGTGACGGTTGCCCCTTTGCTATGGTAAGCCCCTCTTTGTAGCCCTTCCGCTTGGAGGTTCTACCTATCTGTTTCCACACAGAGAAGGTCTCACCGGGCCTGATGAGCAGACCGTCTATCCTGTCAACGGCCAAAGCCAGGTTAGTGGCCTTGTTCTCCTGTAGCTGCATGTTTACGTTGCCCAACCTGCGACGTATGAGGGAGTTGTGGCGATAAACAACTACGGGCAGAGAGGTCTCTGTGCGCTGGCGGGCAAAAAGGGTCTTATGCCGCCAGTCCAAAAGGCGGCGCTTCAATATCTCCTTCTCCACCGAAAGGCGGTAGGCAAAGGGCGACATCTCACATAATAGTTTGCGTTTCATCTCTTTATTTTGGTTGTTTGGTCGTTTGGGAGATTGGCATTTCTTGCGTCCCTTCGGTAGCAAGCGGCAGAGCCGAGCGGGTCGTTTAGGAGAATAAGAATTTTCTTAAACGACCAGGCTCCTCATCGCCAAGTAGATTATCAGCAGGTGAAGGGGGTAGAACACGTAGAAGATGTACTTGGCAATATTACCTTGTATGAATCCCCGCTTACCGTTGTACATGTTGATGGGAATAAAGGCCAGGCCCGCCATCCAGCGGCTGCCCAGAAAACAGCTTCCTATGACTGCCTGCAGCAGACGCTGGCTGCGCAGCACATAGAGCAGCAGTATGAACCCGTAGCCGCTACAGCCGTAGTCGCTGCGTAGCAGCACCGAGACGGCCAGAAGCAAAATCAGCACGACGGCCATGCGGCGCAGATCGGTGCGGTAGTACTCGATGGCACACAGTCCGAGGAACCCCAGCAGGAGGGTGAAGAGCACATTCTGAGAGGGACAGTGCCATGTGCCCGTATGCACCAGGTTCCAGGGAATCTCTGAGAGCAATGCAAAGACAAACAGGCTGAGCCCGTAGTGATGGCGGTTGCGCGTGTGCAGGAATCCCTCAACAAGAAGGAACGCAAAGATGGGGAATGCCATGCGCCCTATGAAGCGCATGATGAAGAAGAGAGACACCTGCTTGTGGCCAATGGTGAACAGTGGCTGCATGAACTGTGGGTAGTAACACAGATAGAACGCCGCAAGGTGGTCGGCCAGCATGGTCAGCATGGCAAGCACCTTGAGCGAGCTGCCGCTCAGTATACGATAAGTGTGCTTCGTTATATCCATGGTGAAACAGCTCCATTATTCTTATTTCTTAAGCGTAAAGCCAAAGATCAAGTAGGCTTTCTGCGAGCACGGGTTGCCCACAATCCGTGCGAAGACAGGGATGGAGAACGTGTCGGTCACTTTGATGTCTTTCTCAGCTCGCAGCGACAGGTTGGTCACTGCAAACCCCTTGGTACCGTAGTAGCTGCTAGCGAAGGGAACGGCACCGGCCGTGGCTGTCCATTCTATGTCAGAGAGTTTAAACGGTACCACTACTTCCGCATAACTGCTGTATGCTCGCTTGCCCTCCTTGTTCACTCCGTCATTTCCGGCAAAGTTGGTATACCATTGTAGGCTGGCCGCTCCGAAGTTGTAGCCTATATTGGCTTCAAACAGATGGTTCGTGCCGTGTGAATCGTACTTGAAATAACGGTTCTGCGGGTCGAGACCCACGCTGAACCAATAGTCGGACACACCGATGTTCAGTTTACCGGCAGTGTAGCCAAGCGTCAGGTCAAGCTGCTTGGTGTCGTTGGCATCAGCCAGGCCAACAGTGCCCCATGCCGAGAGGCTCAGATCTTTATAGCTTACACCCAATGTCGGCTGTACAGAAACACTGCCGCAATCCAGGCCACGCCAGATATTATAACTTACGACATCTCCTTTGACCGTAGTCTCAATCTCTTCCTGTGCAAAGGCGGTCATGCTCATGACCATGCCCATCACTAATAAAGCTTTCTTTTTCATAATTTCTTAACTCTTAATTCTTCGCTCGGTAACTACTCAGTCATAGCTGATTATATGGTCGCTACGCTCAAAATCTTTCAAAAATCTTGTTGAAAATCATACAAAAATCTTCATTTTCCCTATTTTTGTTGGATTTTTATTTAGATTTTGTCAGATTTTGAGGCCGAGAGGCCGACCAACGAATGATGACTGAGTAGTTACCTCGCTCGGCTCTGCCGCTTGGCTCGTCCAAGAACTCAAATATCTTCCGATAAGCCTCCACCTTTTTGTCAAAGGATAAAGGATAGGCACGCGACGAAGAGGGGAGTCGATAGAGACATATTTGCCAGCCATCGCTATTAAAGGTATGCGGTATGGCCACCGAGCTGTTGACCTTGGGAATGACTGGAATGCCGAGCGATGTGCAGATGGTTTGAGTGGCCTTCTCGCCCGTGGTTACGATGGCACGACAGTGGGGCAACTGCTCCAGCAGTGCACGGATGTCTGTAGGCTCCACCACCTCTAGAAACTTGTCCGAGGCATTGTCCTGAAGGCGACGTATGGCAGTGGACGTATCGAAGAAGGCGAGGCCTTTCTCCCGGCAGAACGCCACAATCTCGTTGAGCTTGAAACACTTCGCTTCTTGGTCAACGAAGTGGTTTCGGTCGCCAAAGAATATCTGTCCCTCTATGCGCCAGTGGTCGTTGATGAAGTTCGGATAGTAAAAATCCATGCACCACCGTTTACGCTGTGGCGGAAAACTGCCCAAGAACAGCACCACAGCATTTGCGGGCAGGAAAGGGCGCAACGGATGATACTCCACACCATCCGTACTACGGGCTATATTCTCTGTATTCAAACAAGAGGTCATTCCTTGTCCTACTGTTTTTTCAATATTATCCCTATTTCGACTACAAAGTTAATACTTTTCCATCAATTACAGTACGCAAAAGCAAAAATGTTACATTATTTGAAGAAGTTTTT
>CAMYZK010000083.1 GCA_947303825.1 uncultured Prevotella sp.
CGAGTAGATGTAGCCGTCTGCGTATGCACCTACAACACAAAGAAAAGCAAAAAACTGCATGAGTAGTCTTTTCTTCATAATGATTCTTTTTGTTAGTTATTAATGTTATATAGTTATGTCGCTATTACGTTGCAAAATTACTATATTTCTGTGAGATTGTTACCTTTTTTTATGACTTTTTTCCCGCATTTTTTGATTTTTTGGAGCAATTCAATTTTCGGTGGCAGGAAAAGGCTTGCCATAAAGCTTCTTCCTGTGGTCTTGTCACACTCTCAAACTACTCAACTTGTGAAAGTTGACAAAAAACTAGGACAATTGCTTGCTCCTTTCGCCATTTCTTCGTATCTTTGCCGAGTTTTTAAAGAAAAAGATAATGAAAAAGAAACTACGTCAAGGCTCGCTCTGTGTGCATGCAGGCTACAGGGCAAAGAACGGGGAACCCATAGAGTTGCCCATTATCCAGTCTACCACTTTCAAGTATGATGACTCCGACGAGATGGCCAAGCTGTTCGATCTGGAGAAGGAGGGCTACTTCTATACCCGTCTGCAGAATCCCACCAACGATGCCGTTGCTGCGAAGATAGCAGCTCTGGAAGGCGGCGTGGGTGCCGTGCTGACAAGCAGTGGACAGGCAGCCAACTTCTACGCCATCTTCAATATTTGTCAGGCGGGCGACCACTTCATCACCTCCAACGAGATATACGGCGGAACCTACAATCTCTTCGGTGTGACACTCAAGAAGTTGGGCATCGATTGCACCTTCATATCACAGGAGGCTTCCGACGAGGAGATACAGGCAGCCTTCCGTCCCAACACCAAGGCCGTGTTTGGCGAGACCATCTCCAACCCTGGCTGCGCCGTCTTCGATATTGAGCGTTTCGCACGTATTGCCCACAGTAACGGTGTTCCCCTGATTGTCGACAACACCTTTGCCACGCCTGTCAACTGCCGACCCTTCGAGTGGGGAGCCGACATCGTGACCCACAGCACCACGAAATATATGGACGGCATGGCTACACAGGTGGGAGGATGTGTGGTGGACAGCGGTAACTTCAATTGGGAGACATGCACCCACGAAGGAGCCACCGTTCCCGACGGTTCTCCGTTGGGCATAGACCGCTTCCCCGGCCTCTGCACGCCCGACGAGTCTTATCACGGCCTGACATACGTTAAGGCATTCGGCAAGATGGGATATACCACCAAGCTCGTGGCACAGCTCATGCGCGACCTGGGCTCCATACCCGCTCCGCAAAACTCCTTCCTGCTCAACATGGGTTTGCAGACGCTGCACCTGCGCATGGCCCAGCACTGCAAGAATGCCCAGCAGGTGGCCCAGTTCCTGCACGACAACGACAAGGTGGCATGGGTGCACTATTGCGGGCTGAAAGACGACCCCCACTACGAGCTGGGACAGAAATATCTGCCTGATGGCTCGTGCGGAGTGATAGCCTTCGGCCTGAAGGGTACCCGTGAGACGGCCATCAAGTGGATGGACTCGCTTGAGATGATAAACATAGTGACCCACGTGGCCGATGCACGCACTTGTGTGCTGCACCCCGCCAGTCACACCCACCGCCAGCTCAGCGACGAGCAGTTGCGCCAGGCAGGTGTGGCCCCCGACCTTATCCGCCTGTCGGTGGGCATAGAAGACGTGGAGGATATCCTTGACGACATCAAGCAGGCCCTCGACAAGATTTAACAATTAAACTTCTAATAAGTTATGGAGTTAAAGGACATCTCCTTCAACTCCTTTAACAACCTATGATAAGGAAGTGTCTGCTCCTTGCCGCCCTGTGCTCCTGCCTCCATGCTGTGGCAGGCAGCGTGGTGTGGTTCGATGGTACCCATCCCATTACCTATCAGGTGCAGGGTAGGGTAGACGCTGTTGTCATGCAGGCCATTCAGATGTTCTCTGACGACATGCTGCAGGTAACGGGTCTCCGCCCTGTCTCCTCACGGAAGGCCACCATCAGGATCGTTCAGGGCAAGGGCTGCGACGACGGTTTCCGTCTCAGCGTAAGCAAGGGTCAGCTAGTGGTCTATGGGCACAACGCCCGAGGCACGGCCTACGGCTTGCTGGAGCTCAGTCGCATGGCTGGCGTGTCGCCCTGGGTGTGGTGGGGTGATGTGGTGCCTGAGTCGAAGGAACGCCTGACAATAGACGACGGCTTCGTCATGGAGCATACACCGAGCGTGCAGTACCGTGGCATCTTCATCAACGACGAAGACTGGAGCCTGCGCAACTGGTCGTGGAAGACTTTCGAACCCAGGGCAGGCATACACGAGAGCATGGGGCCTAAGACCTACAAGGCCATTTTCCAGCTTATGCTGCGCCTCCGTGCCAACACTCTCTGGCCTGCCATGCATACAGGAACGCCGGGATTCTTCACCATAGCGGGAAACAAGGAGATGGCCGACTCCTTTGCCATTGTCTTAGGTTCCAGCCACTGCGAACCGCTGCTGCGTAACAATGTTGCAGAGTGGGACCACGTTTCCCGTGGTCCGTACAACTACATCACCAATCGCGACAAGGTGCAGCAGTACTGGATAGAGCGCCTGCAGCAGGTGAAGGGCAGCGAGACATTTTTTACCATCGGCATGCGTGGCATTCACGACGGCTCCATGGAGGGTGTGAAGACTGCCGAGGAGAAACTGAAGGGCTTGCAGCAGGTGATAGACGACCAACGCGAGCTTATTGGCAAGTATTATAGTAAGAATGTGGAGAGCGTTCCCCAGGTGTTCATTCCCTACAAGGAAGTGCTGGAGATAATGGAAAACGGGCTTAGGGTGCCCGACGACGTTACGCTGATGTGGTGCGACGACAACTACGGCTACATGACCCGCCTAAGCGATGCAGAGCAGCAGCGACGCAGTGGCGGCGGCGGGGTTTATTACCATCTGTCGTACTGGGGGCGTCCTCACGACTATCTTTGGCTCGCCACCACCCAGCCGGGACTGGTCTATTCGGAGATGAAGGCTGCCTACGACCATAACTGCCGTCGGCTGTGGATAGCAAACGTACACGACCCGAAGGTGGCGGCATACCCTCTGGAACTGTTCCTTGACATGGCCTGGGACATCAACAGTATCGTTCCCTCAGACTCCAACGTCCAACGTCCAACGTTCAATGTTCAACGTTCATCGTTCAATGTTCAACGTTCATCGTTCACCCTTCACCAACATCTGGAGCGGTGGCTCTGCACGCAGTTTGGCGAAGAGGTGGGCAAGGCCGTCTTCCCTGCCATGAAGGAGTTCTACCGCCTGTGTGCCATACGCAAGCCGGAGTTCATGGGGTGGACACAGGTGGAGCTCGACAAGAATGTCTATCCACGGGGACGCTCGCAGGTCATCGACACCGAGTTCTCGCTTACCGAGTTCGGCGACGAGCTGGAGAGCTACCTTGCCGACTTTGCTGCCGTATCGCAGACGGTGAGAAATGCAGAGAAGCTTATCAGCCCGGAGCTTAAGGACGCCTTTTTCGCCCATGTCAAATACCCCGTGCTGGCTGCCAATGCCATGGCGGTGAAGATGCTCGAGGCACAGAAGGCTCGCTCCCGCTATCTGGGGCAGACCGACAAGAGCATGGAGGGGCGTGAAGACTATATGCAGCAGGCTGCCGCCCGCTCTATGGCTGCCTACCGCGAGATACAGCGCCTCACCGACTACTATAACCGCAACCTTAGTGGTGGCAAGTGGGCCGGCATGATGAACATGATGCCCCGCGACCTCTATGTGTTCTGGCCACCCTCGCTGCCCTACCTGGGCAACGGCATCGTCACTAGCGCCCACTACAAGAGGGCCGACAGCCCTGCCAATGACGATGTGATAGCTGTCAACGCCTGCGACTACGATGCAGCCTCGAAGGGTTGCCAAACCATTCAGATGCTGGGCCACTCGATGAATGCCGTCGCTATTCCCAAGGACGGAGAGCTGATATATCATTTCGATACGGCCATGGGAGGTGAGGCAGTGCTCTACACCGCCATGATTCCCACTCAGCCCAGCGACAAGGGCGACCTGCGCTATCGGGTGTCTATCGACGGACAGGAGCCTGTCACCATTTCGCTGAAAGAGAAGTTCCGCTCCGACTTCTGGAAGAAGAGTGTGCTGCGCGGGCAGGCACTGAAGACAACAAAGGTAATTGTTGCCAAAGGTCAGCACACCTTGCGCATAAAGGCTCTCGACCACCATGTGGTGGCCGACCAGTGGATGCTCGACTTCAAACCTTCACGCAAGTTCTATGTGATTCCCGTCGGTGCAGCTCAGTAAGGTCTATACGCTTACTTCAGCCTTAATGTGCGGCCAGGGGTCGTAGCCTTCCAGCTGGAAGTCGTCGTAGTGGAAGGAGAAGATGTCTTTCACGTCGGGATTGATGGTCATCGTGGGCAGCGGGCGCGGCTCACGCGTGAGCTGCATGCGGGCCTGCTCCAGATGGTTCTGGTAGAGGTGGGTGTCGCCGGTGGTATGTATGAACTCGCCGGGTTTCATGCCGCACACCTGTGCCACCATCATGCAGAGCAGGGCATAGCTGGCAATGTTGAAAGGCACTCCGAGGAAGGTGTCAGCACTGCGCTGGTATAGCTGCAGTGACAGACGGCGGCTGCCAGGAGACCCGTCGGGGTCGGGCGTGGTGTAGAATTGGAATATGGTGTGGCATGGCGGCAGTGCCATCTCGCTAACTTCGGCCACGTTCCATGCCGAGACAATCATGCGACGCGAGTCGGGGTTGTGCTTCAGCTGGTCTATTATCAGCTGTATCTGGTCTATAGACCCGCCCCGGTAGTCGGGCCATGAGCGCCACTGGTGACCGTAGACCGGCCCTAGCTCGCCGTCGGCATCGGCCCACTCGTTCCAGATGCGCACACCGTGCTCCTGTAGGTATCTCACGTTGGTGGAGCCTTGCAGAAACCACAGCAGCTCGTATATGATGCTCTTAAGGTGAAGTTTCTTTGTGGTGAGCAACGGGAATCCCTCTGCCAGGTTGTAGCGGCTCTGTGTGCCGAAGATGCTCAGCGTGCCGGTACCCGTGCGGTCGCCCTTCTGGGCACCCTCACGCAGTATGCGGTCGAGCAAGTCAAGATATTGGCGCATTTCTTTTGAGTTAGGAGTTAAGAATTAAGAGTTAAGAATTAAGAGTTATCGCCTGCGGCGATTAAGAGTTAAAAATTTAGAATTAAGGAGATGTGTTGACATCGCGGTAGCAAACTCTACACTCTACACTCTACACTAATCTTTGATTTTTCTTTCATCTAATAGAGGAATCCCAGCAGCCATAGTGGTATAAGGTTGCCTTTGCCTATCTCGGTGTTGTAGCGGGCGTAGATGACATCAGACGAGATGCGGTTTTTGTTGAGGGTGTTGGCATCGCAGATGCGGAACTTCAGGTGTCCGTCAACGGTGTAGTAATTGTCGCGTCCGGCCTGGTTCACCTGATGGTCTTTCCACAACGAGTTGACGAAGAAAGTCTCCATGGCCGTCTGCTTCTCTACGTGTATGGGGTAGATGGCGTAGAGCAGGTTGGAGTTGTGGAGCATCACCTTCGACGGCTTCTTCGGGAAAACCTCGCCCACAGGATAAATCATGTTCAGCAGGCGGGCATCGGTCAGATACTTTATATAGTTCATCACCGTGGCCCTCGATGTCTCTATGCTCTCGGCCAGCTTCGACACGTTAGGAGCCTTAGGGCCTTCTTCGGCTATCTGGTAGAACAGCTTCTTTATCTTTGTCAGGTACTTCAGCTCTATCTGCTTTATCAGCAGAATGTCTACCTCGGTCATCATGTTCACGGTCTTGAGCAGGTTCTCCGAGTAGTTGCGGTGCTCCTGGAAGAAGGGGTAGAAGCCGTGGTGTATATAGTCCTGGAAATAGCGCCTGGGCGACACATGGGGAAGAATCTGCTTCACCAGCCGCTCGTGGTCGTTCAGTATCTCTTCCAGCGAGTAGGGCCTGAAGCTGTTGCCGGTGAGCAGGTTGAGGAACTCCCTGAAGCTGAACCCGCGCAGGTTATAGCTCTCCACAATGCCGTTTAGCTCAGGGTTCTCGTCTTTTAGCCTCATCACGCTGGAACCGGTGAACACTATCTTCAGCCCCGGATATAGGTCGTAGCATTTGCGCAGCTCGCTGCACCAGTTGTCCTGCTTGAAAGCCTGGTCTATGAGCAGCGTGCGCCCTCCCTTGTAGTAGAACTCTCCGGCAAAGTCGGCAATGCCGCGCCCCTGGAAATAGAAGTTGTTCATGTTCACGTAGAGGCACTGACGGTCGTTTATGTCGAACTTCTCCTTGGCATATTGCAGCAGGAACGTTGTCTTTCCTACTCCTCGTGTGCCCTTGATGCCTATCATGCGCTTGCTCCAGTCTATCTCGTCCATAAGTGTACGGCGTACTGGAGCATTGACATGCTCTACTAGATAGTGGTGTGTACGAAAGAAAGCCTCCATTTTGTAGAAAGAAACAGTTTGTTGGGTGCAAAGTTACAAATAATACTCCAAATTGCAAAGCAGAGATAGCAAAATCTTCAAAAAAATTATTTTCTTTTTTGTCATTTCCGCTTTTATTCGTACTTTTGCCGAATAATATATAATGTAAAAGGCTATTTATTATGAAGCTAAGATTTTTTATCACCGTCTGTGCTGTTACACTGGGAATGTGTGCACAGGCACAGAAGTATCATTATGAGACTGTCGAGGGTGACCTCTCGCAGACTCGCATCTACACACTTGACAACGGACTGAAGGTCTACCTGTCGGTAAACACCGAGAGGCCGCGCATACAGACTTTCATCGCCGTGCGAACCGGTTCGAAGAACGATCCGGCAGAGACCACCGGTCTGGCACACTACTTGGAGCACCTGATGTTTAAGGGTACCGACAAGTATGGTGTGACCGACCCCGTCAAAGAGCGTAAACTACTCGACGAGATAGAGCAGCGCTATGAGAAGTACCGCCTGCTGACCGATGCCGACCAGCGCCGGCAGGCCTACCATGAGATAGACTCGGTGAGCCAGCTTGCTGCTGCCTTCTTCATACCCAATGAGTACGACAAGCTGATGTCGGCCATTGGAGCCAACGGTACCAATGCCTATACATCTAACGATGTGACATGCTATACCGAGGACATCCCCTCAAATGAGGTAGACAACTGGGCTCGCATACAGGCCGACCGCTTCAAGAATATGGTCATCAGAGGGTTCCACACCGAGCTGGAGGCCGTCTATGAGGAGTATAACATCGGCATCGCCCAAGACTCGCGCAAGCTGTGGCAGGCACTGTCGGCAATGCTCTTCCCCACGCACCCCTATGGCACGCAGACTACCATAGGTACCCAGGAGCACCTGAAGAATCCCAGCATCACCAACATCAAACGTTACTTCGACCACTGGTACCGCCCTAACAACGTGGCCATCTGCATGGCCGGCGACATGGACCCCGACAAGGTGATAGCCATCATTGACCGTCACTTCGGTGACTGGAAGCCCGGCAAGGATGTAAGCCAGCCGGTGTTCAAGCCCCTCATGCCCATCACCGCTCCACGCGACACCACCGTCTACGGCCTGGAGGCCGAGACGATGTACATGGGCTGGCGCTTCGACCGGGGCAACTCGCTGCAGATAGACACCCTCGAGGTCATCGAGGGCCTCGTGAGCAACGGCACCGCCGGACTCCTCGACCTCGACATCAACCAGCAGATGAAGATGCTGGGTGCCTTCGGCGGTGTGCAGACACTGCGCGACTACTCGGCCTTCATACTCGGCGGAACGCCGAAAGACGGACAGACGCTGGAGGAGGTGCAGCAGCTGCTGCTCGACGAGATAGAGAAGCTCAAGAATGGTGACTTCAGCGACGACCTGCTGCCATCGGTAGTCAACAATGCCAAGCTGAGATACTACAACTCGCTGGAGAGCAACCGTGCACGGGCCGACATGTTTGTCGACACCTACATCAACGAGGTGCCCTGGAGGCAGCAGGTGGGCAGGCTCGACCGTATGGCTGCCATGACCAAGCAGCAGATTGTGGACTTTGCCCGCAGGCACTTTGCCGACAACTACGTTGTGGTGTACAAACGCCAGGGTGAAGACAAGACCTTGCAGAAGATAGACAAACCGCACATTACCCCTATTCCCACCAACCGCGACATGGTGTCGCAGTTTGTAAAGGATGTGCAGGCCACCAACGTCGAAGACATTGAGCCACGTTTCGTTGACTTCAAGCGCGACCTCACCTTTACAAAGACCAAGAAGAACATCCCCGTCATCTACGTGAAGAACGTGGAGAACGGTCGCTTCTCACTGTCGTTCCAGTATAAGTTTGGCGAGGAGACTGAGCTGAAGTACAGCTATGCCCCCGACTATCTGGAATATCTGGGTACCGACAAGCTGACAAACGAGCAGATAAAACAGAAGTTCTACAAGCTCGCATGCTCCTATAATATTAATGTGGGGGCACGCACCATCAATGTCACGCTGAGCGGTCTGTCGGAGAACATGCCCGAGGCCCTCGCCCTGCTTGAGGACGTGATGAAGAACGCAAAGAACAACCCGGAGGCATGGGAGAAATACATACAGCTGGTGGAGAAAAGCCGTGCCGATGCCAAACTCAACCAGCAGCGCAACTTCTCGGCCCTGGTGAACTACGGTCTCTACGGACCCTACAATGCTACACGCAACATCCTCACCATAGAACAGCTGCGGCAGACCAACCCCCAGGAGCTGCTCGACCTGCTGAAGAACCTGTCGCAGTATGAGCATACGGTGCTCTACTACGGCCCGATGAGTGAGAAAGAGCTTGCCGATGTAGTGACCAAGAAGCATAAGACCGGCAAGAAGTTCATGCCCGTGCCCGAAGGTAAGCATTACACCCTGCAGTCCACCCCGCAGAACGAGGTGTTGCTGGCTCCCTACGATGCCAAGAACATCTACATGCGTATGCTGCACAATGAGCAGCGGCAGTGGCAGCCGCAGGAGGCAGCACTGAAGGCTCTGTTCAACGAGTACTATGGAGGCGGCATGAACAGCATCGTCTTCCAGGAGATGCGTGAGGCTCGCGGACTGGCTTACAATGCATACGCCGGATATGTGGAGCCTGGCTACACCGACC
>CAMYZK010000084.1 GCA_947303825.1 uncultured Prevotella sp.
AGCGCGGGCGTCCTCGCCCGCAATGGTGGCGGGCGAGGACGCCCGCGCTCCCAGACAAACAGCTGTAATAATTGTTAGCGTATAAAAAGAAATAAGATGAAGAAGTCAATTATCATTTCCTGCATGCTGGCAGCCGTAGCGGCTCTCCATGCAACAAATCCTGTAACAGTAACGGTGTATACCAAGCAACATCAGACGGTGACAGGCTTCGGCGCAGCCTGCTGCGACGGTGCCATGTGCCCGTATGGTACCGACACGAACCCCGTGAGGCTGCTCTACGGTCCTACCTCGAAGATTGGACTGAACATTATGCGCATGGAGATATCGCCAAGCTTCAAGGGCGATGAGAATGCCAGCTGGAGCACCTACAACTGGCAGGGTTGTGTGCCGTCTGCAAAGCTTGTGAAACAGCGCGGAGGAATAGTCTTCGGTACGCCATGGTCGCCTCCAGGCGCCTATAAGACCAACGGCACGGCACAGGGCGGTAACTCAGAGAAACATGGATACAAGAAGGGTAAGCTGCGCGAGGACTGCTACGAGAAGTTTTTCCCTTGGCTCAACTCTTACCTTCAATACATGAAGTCGAAGGGTGTGGCCGTTGATGCCGTCTCTATACAGAACGAACCCGACTGGTGGGTAGACTACTCCGGATGCCTCTACGAGCCGGAGGAGCTGGTGACCCTTGTGAAGAACCATGCCTACATGCTCGACAGGGAGACATATCCCGGCGTGAGACTCATCAGCGGCGAGAGCCTGGGCTTCACTCAGAACTATACTGACCCCCTTATGAACGACTCTACATGCCGCAAGCATATCGACATTGTGGCAGGACATCTCTATGGTCATGCACCTCTCGATTATATGAAGAAATCGGCTGTCCTTGCTGCCAAGTACGGCAAGGAGGTGTGGATGACCGAGCACTCGTCGACCGACAACATCGGGGAACGCCTACCCAACTGGCACGAGCAGCTGCTCTTTGCCGAGGAGCTTAACGAGTGCATGCTCTCCGGCTGTACGGGATACATCTATTGGTACATGCGCGCACACTGGGCCTTCGTAGGCACTGGCGAATCGAAATATGGCACTGCCAACAAGAAGAACACCCTGTTGCCAAGAGCCTACGTCATCTCTCACTTTGCCAAGCATGTCACTGGCTCCACGCGTCTGGGCACGGCATGCAGCGTCACGCTGAAGACCGAAGCCGACTTCGAGGCATCGGCCTTTATCAAGGGAGACTCCCTCATCGTCATGGCCATCGACACCACCGGCACGGGCAGGACTATGAACCTCAAGCTGCCCTATGACGTGAAAAGCGGCGTATGCCTGCAGTCTACTTCCAACGAGTCGCTCTGCAAGGAGCTGCCTGTCACCATCGGCGAGCCTGTTCAGAACCTGACGCTCGACATTCCCGCACGCAGCCTTAACACCTTCATCTTCCAGATAGACAACGGCAGTGCAGCCATCAGCGACCTCCGCAAAGAGGATGGCAACGAGGTAAAGGCCTACTACGACCTGCGGGGACACCGGCTGACGGTTCCTAAGGGCTGCTGCATAGAGAAATGGGCTGACGGCAGCACGAGGAAGGTCTTCTTCTGAGAAAACTGTCGGAACTGGCTTTTCTGCTTCGCCCGAAAAGGAGCGAAAATAGGAAGAAAAGCTTTGCTGTGTGAAGAAAAATGCGTAACTTTGCATCATGGGGGCTACTAGAGGCTGGTCCACATACTGCAAGATGGCACAGAAAGAGGGAAACAGAAGAGGCTACGCCGTGGGCGTACAGACGTTCGACAGGATTCGCGAACAAGGTTCGGTGTATATCGACAAGACGGAGTACGTCTGGAAGATGGTGACGACCGATGCAGTCAACTTCTTCCTCAGTCGTCCGCGCCGCTTCGGTAAGTCGCTGCTGGTGGACACACTGCGCTGCTACTTCGAGGGGCGCAAGGAACTTTTCGAAGGACTGTATATATATAATGTGGAAAAAGAGTGGAAGCAATATCCTGTCATCTTCCTGAACCTCTCTAATGGCAAGTACTTCGAGAAGGAGCTGGTGCATCCTACCATCAATGTTATATTGGAGCAGGAGGAGAAAAAATTCGGAATAGCCAAGCCTGATGACCCTACAAACTACGATGCCCGCCTGACCCGCATGATAGAGACCGCCTACCAGCAGACGGGCGAGAAGGTGGTGGTGCTTATCGACGAATATGACGCGCCAATGCTCGACTCTAAGAACGACCCGGAGTTGCAGAACTATATCCGCAACCGCGTGCGCAATCTCTTCTCGCCGCTGAAAGCCCAGGAGCGTTACCTGCGCTTTGTGTTCCTGACGGGCATCTCCAAGTTCTCGCAACTCTCAGTGTTCAGTGAGCTGAACAACCTGCAACAGCTCACTTTCGACCCCAACTATGAAGGCATCTGCGGTATTACCGAGGAGGAACTGCTGACACAGATGAAGCCCGACATTGAACAACTCTGCGAGAGTCGCAACCGCCTGGATGCACGCTATGGCATTGTGAATACTTACGACAGCACTGTAGCCGACTTGAAATACTGGTTTGACGGCTATCACTTCTCCAGAGAGATGACCGACATCTACTGTCCTTGGAGCCTGGTGAGTGCCTTTGCCATGGGCGACATCATGAACTTCTGGTTCTCCACCGGCACGCCAACCTCACTCATTAATATCCTACGAACCCGTTCCGACATCAGCTTGCCAGAGCTGGAAGGGTATACAGCCAAGCTTGCACGCTTCGATGCCCCTACGGAGCGCATTACCGACCCCATCCCCGCACTCTTCCAGAGCGGCTATTTGACGTTGAAGGAGTATGACCGCCGCAAGAACGAGTGGACGTTGGGGTTCCCCAACGAGGAGGTACGAGAGGGGTTTGCCGACTGCCTCTACAAATATATGATGCCCGACTATGTAGGCAGTGGTGACACGCTGGGTATCGCCTTCAACGACCTGCGCTTCAAGGACAAGACCTTCGAGCAGTTCATTGAGGTCATCCGCAAGTGGTATGCTGGTATTCCTTACAGCATTACCGGCAAGAACCAGAACGAACAACTCTACCAGTCGCTGCTCTATGCTGCCTTTCTGGCTGTTGGCGGTGACATCAGCGCTGAAGAGCAGACCAGCGACGGGCGCATGGACCTGGCACTGAAGATGCCCGATGCCATCTATATCTTGGAACTCAAATACGGCAAGACCGCAGAGGAGGCCACAGACCAGATTGTCGCCAAGAACTATGCCGTGCGTTTCGCAGCCGACGACCGTCCCGTATGGGCCGTCGGGCTGAACATCAGCGAAGACCACCGAACTATTGACAGCTATAAGATAGTGCAGGTGAAGCAGTAGGCATCGGAAACTTTTTCTCAGGGAAAACTAGTACTTTTGCAACCGAGAAGCAAGGAATAAGAAACATAGAATTATGAAGACAGACATACAGATAGCACGGGAGTGCAAGTTGGAACATATCAACGAGATTGCCACACGGCTGGGCATCAACCCCGAGGAGATAGACCCCTACGGCCGCTACATGGCGAAGGTGCCGGTACGACTCATCGACGAGGACAGAGTGCGGCAGAGCCGCCTCATTCTGGTCACGGCCATCAGTCCCACGAAGGCAGGCATAGGCAAGACAACGGTAAGCATCGGTCTTGCGCTGGGTCTTAACAAGCTGGGCAAGAAGGCGGTGGTGGCACTGCGCGAGCCGTCGCTGGGCCCGTGCTTCGGCATCAAGGGCGGTGCTGCGGGCGGTGGCTATGCCCAGGTGCTGCCCATGGAGAAGATCAACCTGCACTTCACCGGCGACTTCCATGCCGTGACGTCGGCCCACAACACCATCAGTGCCCTGCTCGACAACTACCTCTACCAGCACCGCAAGGACGGCTTCTCGCTGCGTGAGATATACTGGAAGCGGGTGCTCGATGTGAACGACCGCTCGCTGCGCAATGTAGTCACCGGACTGCGGGGCGACGGCGTCGTCTCGGAGACAGGCTTCGACATCACCCCAGCCTCTGAGCTGATGGCCATACTCTGCCTGGCCACTAGCGAGGAAGACCTGCAACGGCGCATAGAGAACATTGTGCTGGGCATCACTGCCGACGGAAAGCATTTCCGCGTGAAAGACCTGGGCGTGGCCGGCGCCATCACCGTGCTGCTGCGCGATGCCCTCAACCCTAACCTGGTGCAGACTACCGAGCACACCCCGGCCTTCATCCACGGCGGACCCTTTGCCAACATAGCCCACGGATGCAGCAGTGTGCTCGCCACGAAGATGGCCATGACCTTCGGCGACTATGTGGTGACCGAGGCTGGCTTCGGTGCCGACCTCGGAGCAGAGAAGTTCTTCGACATCAAGTGCCGCAAGACGGGGCTGCTGCCCCGCCTCGTGGTCATCGTGGCCACCACCCAGGGACTGAAGATGCACGGCGGCGTGGCCCTCGAACACATCAAGGAACCCAACGCAGCAGGACTGACGGAGGGGCTGAAGAACCTGAACCGCCACATACGCAACATGCAGGGCTTCGGACAGCCTGTCGTGGTGACACTCAACCGCCACGACAGCGACCAGGAGGAGGAGATAGACATCGTGCGCAAGAACTGCGAAGACCTGGGCGTGGGCTTTGCCGTCAACGAGGCCTTCCTGCGCGGAGGCGAGGGTGCCACCGAGCTGGCACAGACCGTTGTCGACACCATCGACCGCATACAGCCGCTGCCCATACACTTCACCTACAAGGAGGCCGACTGCCTGGAAGACAAAATCGAGAAGGTGTGCAAGCGCATCTATGGCGCCGCCGCCGTGGAGTATGGCAAGACGGTGAAGAAGAAGCTAGAGGCACTGCGCGCCACCTTTACCGACGAGGACGGGGCCATAGCCCACTATCCCGTATGCATAGCCAAGACGCAGTTCTCGTTTACGGCCGACTCGTCCCGCTACGGCTCGCCCGAGGGCTTCACCATCCGCATACGCGACATCATACTGAACTGCGGCAGCGAGATGATAGTGGCCATAGCCGGCGACATGCTACGCATGCCGGGGCTGCCCAAGAGTCCGCAGGCAGAGCGCATCACCATCGTCAACGGCGAGATAGAGGGACTATCGTAGCTTGCCTCACTCCTTCTTCTTGCCGATGTTCACCGTCGGGTTGCCGTGCACCTCGGCCTTGTTGCCACCACCGTAGACGTTGCCGCGTATGTCGGCACCCTTTACGCTCTTCTGATAGTAGGTGGTGCCAGAAACGGCAGTGCCAGTAGCTGCGGTATAACTCTGAGTGTAGTAGCCCGCCACATCTGCACCAGTTGCAACAACCGCTGCTGTGTACACGTCCTTTTCGTTCTCAGTAGTCTTTAGGTAGTAGGTGGTGCCCGCTACGGCAGTGCCAGTAGCAGCAGTGTAACTCTGGGTGTAGTAGCCCGTCACGTCAGCATCTGTTGCAACAACCGCTATCGTGTACGCCTCTTCCCCAGCCTCGGTACCGACGTTCACTGTGGGATTGCCTATCACCGCTGCTGCGTTGCCACCGCCGAAGACGTTGTAGAGGGCACCGATGGTGCCTACTTCATGGGCAGGAACATACACCGTACTGCCGCCAATCGTCTTCTTATAGCGCTCCTTCCCCTGGTTATTAGGGTCATTCTCAAGCGTATAGCCCTTGGTTGTGAACCGTTCTGCTGATGTCTGTTCACTATACCTTCCCTTCACCACATTGATGTTCACCGTTGGGTTGGCCACCATCACGGCACCGGCACCATAGCCGCCACCAAAGATGTTGCCAATGCCCGTGAACGACTTCGCGTTCACCTGCGGGTCGGCGTAAGGCAGGCGTTCTGCTTCCCTCTCAGCGGGTGTCATGGCATTGTACATGGCCTCTGTCCTATACTTCCATTCGCCACCCTCCTGATAATAGCCGTACTTGGAGTAGGCCGCCATGTTGCCGCCGCCGTATAGCTCGCCGATGATGACGGGCTTACAGCCTGTCTCGTCAATGTTCACGGTGATAGAGCCAGCCACACGACCACCCTTGTTGTTGCCGCCGAACACCTGGTCGAAGGTGCCGTTGGTGATGTTCAGCACCACGTTGTCCAGCACGTCGGCATCCTCAGCACCACCATAGACCTGCTTCATGCCTTGTATACAGCTCATAATCAGCGTGGCCGTGCCGTCCATGTCGGCATTCTTACCGCCACCATAGGCCTCGTCCACGTCGAAGGCACAATAGCCTTCATCGCCTTCGGCAATTGTTTCGCCGTCGAGCAGGGCCACCGATGCTATACGCACGTTACCCTTGGTGTTCGAGCCGCCATAAACGGCATGAATGGTACCACCGTAGATAGACACCTGCGTCTTACCCGTACCGTAGACAATACCATTGGTACCCGTGGAAGCCTCGCGCTCTTCCTTGGTGTCGTATGCCTCCATATCCCTGACCTTCCAAACACCTCCCTCTTGATAATGCTCAGAATAGTTCTTGTAGCCCACATTAGCTCCGGGGTTGGGCACATAAGTAGTGCCTCCGTCGTATGATACATCGTCCTTACCGTTACCGCCGCCGAACACAGAGCCAATCTCGTAGGTGCCGTTCACGGTGACCTCCGTGGCAGGCGTGGAGGCAGCATTGCCGCCGCCGTAGACGCTCTTGATGCTGGTCAGGTCGCAGCCGTCGATGATGACGCATGCCTTGGCCGTTGCCCTGGCAGTGGCATCGTCGGGATAGAAGGCCGCCAGGTTGCCACCGCCGTAGACGGCTTCCAGCTCGTAGGTTTCGGTGTTCTTGTCGGGCTTTGCCTGTTCGGTGCCTTCACTCTTCGTCAACGTCTTATAAATGTGTACGGTGGCATTTTTCTGCGGACTACCGTTCAAGTTGTTACAGCCGAAGATGGTGCCCTTCACCACGCAGTCGCCGTAGGTGGTGGTAGTAGTGGCACTTTGACCCTCACCCGTAGTCTTGGTTACGGGCTTGTTTAGTTCCACCAGCACGGTGCCATAGACCTTGGCCTCGACGGCAGTCTCAGTATTCGATGCCAGCCTTCCCAGTCCGCCGCCATAGACATTACGGTTGATGGTACCACTCTTCAAGTTGACCGTTGTGGTGGGAACGACATCTTCCTCATTCCCATCACCATTTATATCAGCTTTGGTTGCAATATTGGTGTTGGCCAGCGAACCGCCGCCATACACATCCTCCGTTATTGTTCCGCCTTCGATGTTTACGATGACGCTGCCTTTGGTGATGCCCAGCTCACCGCCGCCAAAGACGGAGCCGCTGATGGCAGCACTGCCTTCGATAGTCACTTCGGGGTGGGTGACCAAGGCCAGGGTCTCAAGATAGGTTGAATATGCAGACTCGCTCTGGAGATAATCCCAGTCAAATCGGTCGGCTCCTACGCGGGTTTTCCAATCACTCTTGAGTGTCATACGTCTGGACCGTTTCGTAAGGTCTTCATCTGTATTATCGAAATGAGGCGTAACACCCTTACCAGCCCCGAACACATCTTCTGCGATGGTGGTATTGCCCTTAACGGTTACATAACAATAGCCACCGCCTTTCAGTATAGAAGGCATGTTCGATGTGTCAAGGCCGTATTTGCCCACCGAGGCAATCTCGCCGCCGCCATAGACGCTATGTTCAACAGTGGCTTTTTGGTCGATGGTGACTGTAGTGTTGCCACGCACGAGAGCCGAATAGCCATGAGTCTCTAAGCCAGCACCGCCGCCGAAGACGCTGCCATTGATGGTAGGCTTGCTTTCAGCACCTCCTTCTTCGGGTGCAAGGCCCACCTTCACCTCAGTGTCGGTCTCTACACGGCCTACCTCGCCGCCGCCATAGACGTTGCCGTTCACCGTGCCGTTGCTCACGTGGACAACAGTCTTGTACGCGATACCTTTCTCACACCAGAACGTGTCGTCCTCACCCTTGCCGGCTCCGAACACATTGCCAATCTTTGGATTGGTATTATTGTCAGGACCCACCGTTCCACCAGAGATGGTCACATTGCAAATGCCAGTGTTCTTCTTATCGGTATTGGCAGCTGTATTGTCGCTTCCGTCAGTGTTTTGCCAGGTGAACGTATTCATTTGATTAGTAATGGTATATACGCCCACGCAGCCCATCTCGCCACCGCCATAGACATTGCCTTTGACTTCGCCACCTGAGACAGTGACGTTGGTCTCTTTTCTCACCAAGGCGGTTTCGTTGCTTATGGCATCGGCGTTACCACGGGCAGCGCCAAAGACGCAACCGTCGCCAGCCGTACCGTCAACACCTATCTGGCCGCCACTGATGTTAATTGTGGTCACGCCACCAGTGGTAGTCGTTGTCGTAACACCCTCGGTGGTCGTCGTGGCCGTTTTTCCTACAGAACCCATGGCACCGGCACCATAGACGTTGCGCACCACTGTGCCACCAGTGATGTTAATCGTGGTTGTTCCATATACAATGCCGGCCAAGGCGTTGAAGGAGTCTTCTGTGCCATCATCGTCAGAGTCGTACATGTCCGTGCCGCAGCCGCCACCATAGACATTGCCACGATAGGGATAGGCAGCACCAGCGTATGACGTGCCATTAGAGGTGACAGCAGAACCAGAGGCAATGCCGATAGTACCGCCATTCATGGTCACAACAGTGTTGTTGAACGTATGGCCGTTCTCGCCGCTGCCATAGACAGACCCCATGATGTCGGGCCCACTGGCTGAGGTAGCGGGGACATAGCCCTCTTCGCCTTCATTGCCTTGAGCAGGTGTACCTGCAGTGCCTATAGTCACATAGGTGTCATATACCCATGCCGTGTAGTCGTCGCGCTCGCCCGGCTTGTTGATATCGCCTCGCGATGAGCCGAACACCATACCGTTCTCCTTGCCGTCGATGCCGATAGTGCCGCCAGTGATGGTGATGGTGGCAACGCCGGTGCCGGCAGTCTTGAGTTCTTTAACTCCAGAGACCTTTTTTGTTGTAACCGTCTCATTATTTACAGTGACTTCTTCATCCTTCGTGTTATATTCAAAATCGCCCACCGTACCGTAGGCACCGCCACCATAGACGTTATGGTAT
>CAMYZK010000085.1 GCA_947303825.1 uncultured Prevotella sp.
GCCTTAGCAGTGGTGAAGGCAAACAGGATAAGAAGCGTAGGTATAAGTATCTGTCTTCTCATGGTTTAACAAGTTCTTGCTCCAGTTTCTCCAGAGACTTGCCTTTGGTCTCAGGGCAACGTTTCCACAAGAAGATGAAGGAGCCGAAACAAATGACAGAATAAATCCAGAAGGTTCCGCTCGAACCCAGTGCAGCATTCATCGAGGGGAAGGAGAAGGTCAGCGTGCAGCAGCCTACCCACAGGGCAAAGGTACATGTGGCCATGGCCACGCCACGGATGCGGTTGGGGAATATCTCTGCCAGCAACGTCCAAGTAACAGGACCAAGGGTCATGGCATAAACCGATATGGCAGCTACGACAAGAGCTACCATAAGAAAGCCTGTCATACCTATGGCATAGCAAGTACCCAGGGTAAGATAGATAATGCCAAGGCCACCGGCACCCAGGAGTATCAGTGTACGCCGTCCCCATTTCTCAATGGTATAGAGTGCAACTATGGTAAAGATCACATTGGCAATACCAGTAATGACAATGTTGATAAACATGCCATCCACATCAAAGCCTGCACCCACGAAGATTTCCTGTGCGTAGTTGAAGATAACGTTGGTTCCGCACCACTGTTGGAAAACGGCAATGACAACACCCAGAAGTAGTATCCTGCGGTATTTGCCGGAAGCGAGAAGTAACAGGCGAGAGAATAATGAAACCTCTTGCTGTTGGGCCTTCTGACCGCTTGCCCCCCCGCCATTACTGTTGTCGGCGCTCGCTTCTCTCAATCTGAGATACACAGGACTTTCAGGGATGAATAAACTCATCACCAGGAACAAAGCGGCAGGCAGCGTCTCTGCCCAGAACATCCAACGCCATCCCCACTCCACATTCCAGGTCTGACAGGCTGCAACACTGGTATCACGGGCAAGCAGCATGTTTACTATCTGTGCGGCCAGGATGCCCAGCACGATGGTCATCTGGTTCAGGCTCACCATGCGCCCGCGTATCTCTGCCGGACTTACCTCGGCAATATACATGGGTGCCAGAGCCGATGCCACGACTATTCCTACACCTCCAACGAAGCGTGCTATATTAAACAGCGCGAAGTCGTTGAACAACCCCGTACCAACGGCCGACAAGGTAAACAGCACGGCCGAGACGGTGAGCAGCGGCTTGCGCCCCCAACGGTCGGCAGCAACTCCGGCCACCATGGCACCCACCAGACAGCCCACCAAGGCCGTAGACATGGCCAAGCCCTGAAGGAAGGGCGAGCTGCCAATGCCGAAATACAGCTCATAGAACGGTTTTGCACCACCTATCACCACCCAGTCGTAGCCAAACAACAGTCCGCCCATGGCCGAGACCATGCAGATGAAGTAAGTATAACCTTTAGAACGCATTGTGTATGAAAGAGAAGAGTTGTATGTAATGATTATCGCTGGCAAAGTTACTACATTAATTTCAATTATGAGCAAAAACAGAAGAGAAGTTTGTAATGACAAAGATAAAAAAATGATGATAAAATTTGTTGTAAGGAAAAAAAAATGTAACTTTGCACTCCATGACATGTCAATGGGTAATACCGCTGACAGAATGTGATACACATAAAACAATAAGAATTATGCCGTTAGACAATTCTATGATTTATTGCAGATGCTGCAAGAAAGCGATTAGCTCCAGTGCTAACCGATGCCCGCAATGTGGAGCCGAAGATCCGTTCTACTACAAGAAGATACGCAGTCAAGGAAATATGCTCGGCTTTGCCAGAGCTATCATTCCGTTCCTCTGTGGCTTGCTGGTTGTCGGTATCGTACATCCCAAAAACTTTACTGCTGGGATGATTACAATTATTGCCATTACTGTCGTTGGCTACTTTATTGCCGACTACATCTTCAAGCAGTCTTTCAAGAAGATGAAGCAAGGGTTTGAACACCGCATCTACGACATTGCTCAAGAGAAAGGTGACAATGAGCCTTACTACAACTGGCTGAAGAATAAGCCAATGAACCTTATGGACTAGATACTTCTTAACTCCTAACTCAAAAAAACATGACACAATTCAAGGATTTGGTGCAGCAGCGCCGCTCTCACCGCAAGTTTACCAATGAAGAGATAGACGAGGAGTCGGTACGGCTCATCTTACGGGCCGCCCTCATGTCGCCCACGAGCAAGGGGCAGCGTGCATGGCAGTTTGTCGTTGTAGAAGACAAGAGCGACCTGGAGAAGCTTTCCGATGCCAAAGACATGGGGGCACAGCTGATAAAGGGTGCTGCCATGGCAGTGGTGGTGCTGGGCAATGCGCTCCAGAACGACTGCTGGGTTGAAGACGGCTCGATAGCCGCCATCTCCATGCAGTATCAGGCCGAGGAGCTTGGCCTGGGGTCGTGCTGGGTTCAGATGCGCGGGCGCGGTCTGAGCGACGGCACCAGTGCCGACACCGTGATACGCGGCATTCTCGACATTCCCGACGACCTCTCCGTGCTCTGCGTGGTGGCCTTTGGCCATAAAGCCGACGAGCGCAAGCCTCAAAACGAAGACCGATTGAAGTGGGAGAACGTACATCTCAATAAGTTTGTGAGTTTGTAAGTTGCTAAGTTGGTGAGTTGGTAAGTTTGTGAGTTTGTGAGTTGGTGAGGTTTTTCAATTCTTCAATTTCTCATTTTTTCAATTCTTCAATTTCTCATTTTTTCAATTCTTCAATTCTTCAATTCTTAGTGAGCTTATGGGAATGAACATCGTCATAATAGGTGCGGGCCGTCTGGCCACACAGCTTGCCAAGGCACTACACAGCAAGGGGCATGTCATCGCTGCCGTCTATAGCCGTACCCTCGCCTCGGCCCAAGCCCTGACTGCTACAGTGGGTGGCACGCCTACCAGCTGTATTGCCACGCTACCCCTGGAAGCCGATGCCTTTTTCATTGCAGTCAAAGACGATGTCATCCACTCGGTCATGGCTCAGCTGTCCCCGGGGCGCGAGCATCAGGCTTTCTTCCATACTGCCGGCTCGGTTCCCCTGTCGGCACTCTCGGCAGTAAGCCGTCATGGGGTTTTCTACCCCATGCAGACTTTCTCAAAGGAGCGTGACGTAGATTTCGACCATATTCCTATCTTCATTGAGGGTAGCACCGACGAGGTGGTGGGCCTGGCAAGGGCCATAGCCTCAACGCTAACCGACTGCGTAGTGCCCATGGCCAGCCCAGAGCGGCGCCATCTTCACCTTGCGGCAGTCTTTGCCTGCAACTTTGCCAACCACTGCTACGCCCTGTCGGCCCAGATACTTGAACGGCATGGCCTGGACTTCGGCTATATGCTGCCCCTCATAGACGAGACGGCACGCAAGGTGCACGACATGCACCCGCGAGAGGCACAGACAGGCCCCGCCGTGCGCTACGACACGAAAGTAATGCAAGCCCACTGCAACCTGATGGACGACATGCCCCTACCCCGGCAAGTATACGAACTACTGAGCCGCAGCATACACGAATATCAGACGGGCAAGAACAAAAACGACAACAGCCATGATAAACTATGACCTGCGCAAGATCAGCGCCATCATCTTCGACATAGACGGCGTGCTGTCTCAGTCGACCATCCCGCTAGGTGCCAACGGCATTCCTCTTCGCACGGTGAACATAAAAGACGGCTACGCCCTTCAGCTGGCCGTGAAGCTTGGCCTGCGTATTGCCATCATCACCGGAGCCTCTGTCGAGTCGGTGAGGGTGCGCTACGAGGGACTCGGCATCACCGATGTATATATAGGCTGTGCGGTGAAGATAAAGGCCTACGAGCAATTCCTCTGCGAGCATGGCCTCACCGACGAGGAAGTGATGTACATGGGCGACGACATTCCCGACCTGGAAGTGATGCAGCGTGTGGGCTGCCCTGTCTGCCCGCAGGATGCCTGCACGGAGATAAAACAAGCCAGCCTTTACATTAGCCACTACAATGGCGGTCAGGGCTGCGGCCGCGATGTCATAGAACAGGTGCTGCGCGCCAAAGGCCTGTGGAAGATGAATGCCACTGCTTTCGGGTGGTAGTTTTTAGATGAATGATGATAGACGAAAGATATAGATACCACATCATCCTGGCAAGCAACTCCCCACGGCGCAAGGAGCTGCTGTCGGGCCTTGGCTTGCCCTTCGACGTGAGCGTTCTCCCCGGTATTGACGAGTCATACCCCCCTACCCTTCCTGCCTTAGACATTGCCGAATATATCGCAGTGAAGAAAGCCGAAGCCTATCGCACCAGCATGTCGGCAAACGACCTTATCATAACAGCCGACACCGTAGTCATTGTGGGCGACAAGGTGCTAGGCAAGCCCCACGATGCAGCAGAAGCCCGCAGCATGCTGAAGTGCATAAGCGGACGCACCCATCAGGTAGCAACCGGAGTATGTCTGACAACAAAAGAGCGGCAGAAAGCGTTTTCGGTCGTTACCGATGTCACTTTCAAACCGCTGTGTGATGATGAGATAGACTATTACATTTCAAAATACCGTCCCTTCGACAAAGCCGGAGCCTACGGCATTCAAGAGTGGATAGGCTACATTGGCGTCACCTCGCTCAACGGCAGCTACTTCAATGTGATGGGCTTGCCTGTCCAGCGCATCTACACCGAGCTGTCGGCCTTCTAGTGCTGCTCACTCGTCGCCATATTCGGCCAGAGCCTCAGCCTCCTCATCCGGATCGTCCGCGCCCAGGTCCATCATGGTAGAATAGTTCTCCTCGGTGATGTCCTCGTCGTTAGGTCCTTCCAGCTCAATATCGTCTTCGTCGGGCTTGTTATAGGTGTCTTCTATTTCGACATCCTCATCCTCGTTTTCTTCTCTGTTGTATGAGTTGAACTTCATGCGTGGCTTCTCTGCCTCGGGCTTCACCTTGGCAAAGATGGCTTCCACCCATGTTCCCTTGGCCACCTCAAGCACTTCAAAGCCGTCGCTGAGCTTCTTCTCGTACAGCCCGCCTTTCTTGTGCAGCCGGTCTTTGGGCAGCGTGGTGGTAGAAATGTCAAAACCGCTCTCTATAATATCCTTGATGCTTTGCGACAGAGAGTCCCATCCTCCTCCGAAATTACGGTTCAGCACCTCCACCAGCTTGGCAGCAGATATATGACGTATGTTCTCGTAAGTCAGGTCGGTGACACGGCTTATGGGGCGCTTCTTGATGGCCCATGTAACCTTCTTGCCCTCGTCCAACTTCACCTGACCTATCTTGTAGCCCATCTTCTCGTACTTCTGCTTAATCAGCTTAGACTCCTCGTTTATCTCTTCAACCAAGAAAGCCGAGCGGATAAGATCTACGTATCGTCTGAGGTTATCCTTCATCTCTGCATCCTTGGCAGCCAGATCGCATAGGCGGAAGACGTCATTCTCCTGTATGTCCCACGCACTGCTCTTGGTAAGCGTTTTCAGCGTGACTGTTTTCTTTTCATTTATTTGCTCCATATATATCAAGACTTTCAATTACATGTGCAAAAATAAGCACTTTATTTCTAATCTACAAGTTTTTTCTATATTTTTTTCGGGCAGGGCAACATCTAATAGTCCTCTTTCTTATCGTATGCGTGCACAGGGTAGTCTATTGTGAAGTGCAACCCTCTGCTTTCCTTACGCTCAAGAGCAAACCTCGTTATCAGGTAACCCACATTGATCATGTTGCGCAACTCGCAGATATCACGACTGGCTTTCACCCGCTTGAACAGCCGCTCTGTCTCCTCGTAGAGCATGTCCAGACGGTCCCAGGCACGGTGCAGGCGTAGGTCGGAACGCACTATTCCCACATAGTTAGACATAATCTGGTTAACCTCCTTCACCGACTGTGTAATGAGCACCTTCTCCTCGTTGGTCATCGTCCCCTCGTCGTTCCACTCAGGCACTTTCTCGTTGAAGTCATACAAGTCGACATGCGCCACCGAGTCTTTTGCGGCCGTGTCGGCATAGACAACGGCCTCAATGAGCGAGTTGCTGGCCAGGCGGTTACCGCCATGCAGCCCGGTGCACGAACATTCGCCTAGCGCGTAGAGCCTCTCTATCGACGACTGTCCGTTGAGGTCTACCTTTATACCACCGCACATATAGTGTGCTGCTGGTCTTACTGGAATGTAGTCGGTAGTGATGTCGATACCAATGGACAGGCACTTCTGGTAGATGTTGGGAAAATGGTGGCGAGTCTCTGCCGGGTCTTTGTGGGTGACATCCAGGCAAACGTGGTCGAGTCCGTGTATCTTCATCTCCTTATCTATGGCCCGGGCCACAATGTCGCGCGGGGCCAGTGACAGGCGCTCATCATATTTCTCCATGAACGTCTCGCCGTTGGGTAGCTTCAAGATGCCGCCATAGCCTCGCATGGCCTCTGTGATGAGATATGCCGGATGCGTCTCTTTGGGGTTGTGCAACACTGTAGGATGGAATTGCACGAACTCCATATCCTGCACTGTTCCCTTGGCACGATAGACCATTGCTATTCCGTCGCCAGTGGCAATGACGGGATTAGACGTTGTAAGATATACAGCACCGGTACCACCAGTACACATGACAGTTATCTTACTGAGATAGGTGTCTACTTTCTGTGTCGCAGGGTCAAGCACGTAGGCACCATAGCACTGAATGTGGGGCGAGCGGCGTGTCACACGGACACCCAGATGGTGCTGTGTTATTATCTCCACGGCAAAGTGGTTCTCCTTCACAGTGATGTCAGGACAGTTGCGCACAGCCTCCATCAATCCGCGCTGTATCTCAGCCCCGGTGTCGTCGGCATGGTGCAGAATGCGGAACTCTGAGTGCCCTCCCTCACGATGGAGGTCAAACTCTCCGTTCTCCTTACGATCGAAGTTCACACCCCATTGCACCATCTCCTGAATCTGCTGAGGTGCACATCTCACCACTTGTTCCACTGCCTGGCGGTCGCTGATATAGTCGCCGGCTATCATAGTGTCTTCTATATGCTTGTCGAAATTGTCGACTGCCATGTTTGTTACCGAGGCAACCCCACCCTGGGCAAACGAGGTATTGGCTTCGTCGAGCGATGTCTTACATATAAGGCATACCGACCCTTTCTTTGCACGCGCTACTTTCAGAGCATAGCTCATACCTGCGACACCAGCCCCGATAATCAGAAAATCATACTTGTAGACCATAGTTTTTTAAGTTTTGAGTGCAAAGGTATTTAAAAAAAAACAAAAACAGGAAACAAATATGTATAAAAAAAACAAAAAAGGACGGAAGGTATAGGGCGGCGTTTCTCATTCACCGTCCGTCCGGTTGAGTTTCATCTCAAAGGGTCCCAGGGGAAGACCGTTGAGTCCGTATGCGTCGGCATTCATCGGGTTGTCTTTCCATGCATAGCGCACCTTTGATGGTTTCCCGCCGGACAAACCAGTGGGCACAGTGATGGTGATGGTGCGGCCAGCGGTAGTGGCTTCGGCATTATGGTAACGGCCGTCGCTACCTGCCAGCTCGAAATACTTCAGTGCAACGGGGCGCAGCGGCTGGTCGAGCGTCAGGACGACACTGCCATCGCCTACGTCGTGGCCTACCACCTGCGGGAAGAGCTCAACCTTCTTTCCATACACCAAGCGGTCGAAGCAGAGTGCCACTCGCTCAGCCACTTCCTTCTTGCGCAGCGGATGTATATCGACAGTCTCGCCAAGGTCGATGTTCACCACGCTTTCGGCGTAGGGGTCGGCAGCTGCCACGGTGCGCTGAGCCTCGCGCAGCTGTGCCCAACCGCTGTTGACAGGGTCGGTCTGAGGGGTGATGGGACGTGGGAAGCCTGTCTGCTGACGACCGTCGTAGTTGGCCAGCTGTACTATGACAAAAGGCATCTGCGGCTGCTGCCAGAGGTCGCGCCAGCTGCCCATGAGCTTCCGCAGGTAGTCGGCGTAGGGAGCAGGATTGCCGGTATTCGACTCTCCCTGATACCATACGACACCACTGATGGCGAAAGGTGCCAAAGGATGGAGCACGGCGTTGTAGAGCGTGGTGGGCACGTTCTGCAAAGACACATCGCCGCCAGGGCAGGGGGGCATCTGGGCTCCCTCATGGAACTTCCACGAGGGACTGAGGGGAATAACATCCTTTGGCATAGGGTTCTGTGAGAAACGGTCGTCGCCGAAGCAGAGCATATAAGGCTTCTCGGGGATGAAATGAACGGCATCGCTCTTGTTTATGAATCGGATGGCAATGACATTATCGCCTTCCTTCAGCAAACCCTCGGGAATGTCATAGCGGCGCGGCGGGTACTGGTAGCCAGTGCTTCCTATCCGCTTGCCGTTAAGATAGGTGACATCCTGGTCGTAGAGGGTGCCTAACAGCAGCCGGGCAGCCTTGCCGGCATGAGCCTTGTCGATGGTGACATGCTGACGGAGCCAGACGGAGCCAGTGCCACGCCAGCTCCAGACGTTCTGGTTGATGGTAGTCCAGCCTTCATCATCAAAAGAAGGCTGGGTAAATTGCTGCACTTGGTCTTCCTTGTCTAACAGCTCGTTCCAGCGTCTGCCCGCCTCGCCATTGGCCTGCGCCTGTGCCCTTACATAGCTGTCGTTCTGAAAGAACTCAACACGCTTCACCAGCATGGGATAGCTGCCCTTCAGGGAGTCGGCCGGTATCCAAGCCTCGATGGGAGTGCCGCCCCAGCTGTTTACTATCACCCCCTGAGGCACTCCCGTCTGCTGTTGCATGCGCAGTCCGAGAAATGAGCCCACAGCCGAAAAGAGCCATGCATTCTGCTTGTTGAGGGGTCTCCAGTTGATGTTGGTAGGGCGTATGTCGCCTTTAGGTCCTTTGGTGCTTGTCTCGTTCTGCACCCGGAACAACCTGACTTGCGGATTGTCGAATGCGTCAATCTCTTTCACATACCAGGGATAGACACGCTCAATGGTGACATCGATGTTCGACTGTCCCGAACAGAGCCACACGTCGCCAATCAACACATTCTTTATTATTGTTTCCGAAGGTTCTTCACTCTTAACTCTTAACTCTTCACTCTTAACTCTTAACTCATACGGTCCAC
>CAMYZK010000086.1 GCA_947303825.1 uncultured Prevotella sp.
TCTGCTGTACAGGTAGAACGACCACAGTATGTCTTCCTGCAGCAGTCCTCGACGGAAAGTCAACCCATTCTTTTCTATAAAATCTTTACGTATCAGCGTGTTCCACGCCGTCACAGGGACATCTGTTCTCAGGAAGGCAGTAAAGATGCACGCATGGTTATCAGAGTACAAAGGCAGCTTTCCGGGTACTATGTGGCTCTGCTGCTCCTTCATGTTCTGGCTGTTGCCCAGCACGCACTCCACCCCAGGGTGCTGCCTAGTGGCTCCCATCAGCTTCTCTATGCAGTGTGGCAGCAGGTCGTCGTCAGAGTCAAGAAAGAGTATGTATCTGCCGTGGGCATGCCTCATGCCCGTGTTGCGCGCCTCCGAGAGTCCACGGTTTTCCTTATGGACTACTATAACAAAATGTATGCCCCCGCTATACTCTTCTATCATCTTACGGACTATCGCCATGCTGCCGTCGGGCGAGCTGTCGTCTATCAAGATGCACTCTATCTTGGTGTTGTCGTAGGTCTGCATCATAACAGAGCCAATACACCTTTCGATGTATTTCTCCACATTGTACACAGGTATGATGACGGTCACCTCTGGCATGTAGTATTGCAGGTTTTTATAGCCAGCGCATTCCAAAATAGAATGGCAAGGTCAATTTTTTTTGCAAAAATACATAAAAATAAATAGATATTCAAATTTTTTTCCTACTTTTGCAGAAAAATATGTGTGTATGGATACGGAATTCAGAAGATTGCAACTCAAATGTCTTGAGATATTGGACGTTGTAGACAAGATTTGCCGTGAACATAACATCAAATACTCACTGTGCGGCGGAAATGTTGTCGGTGCTCATCTATACAAGGGGTTCTTGCCCTGGGACGATGACATAGACGTGATGATGACACGCGAAAACTACAACGAGTTTCTCAGGGTTGCTCCCTCGTGCCTGCCAGATGGCTACTCCATAAGGAACTATGACACCGACGAAAAACTCACGGCCCGCCTTAAGATAAGCTTCACAAAGGTGATGCTCGACAACACCACCATCGTTGAGCAGGATGGAGGCATATCTGGCATCTTCCTCGACCTTACCGTCTACGACAAGATACCCGACAATTTCTTTCTCAAGCACATAGACCTGTTCCTCTATAAGCGCTCTCAGATGGTGAACATGGGCAAGATGCCCGGCAAGAGCATAAAGAACCGTTTACGCAACATCGTTCTCGACACTCTGTTCCGCAACCGCAGGGGCTATCTTCTTTTCTTCCAGAGGGTTGTAGAGTTCTTTGGCCGACATACAAAAAAGTATACCTATAGGGAACTATTTGGTGCCTACTACTTTGCAAACATGATACCCTACCGCCCATCAGTCTTTGAACACTATACTACCATTGAGTTTGAGGGCAAGCAATACATGATAGTGCGCGATTATATAGAGTACCTGCAAACCAGATACGACCGTACCGACTTCCGTGAGCCCAAGGAGAAGCAGGTGCCACATCACTACCAGTACCTGGATTTCAACCTGCCATTCAAGGAATACCTCCTCCAGCACGGTTATGACATCAGCCATTGACCTCAGCCTTTTACGACCTCAGAATTTGACTTCAGAACTTTGATTTATTTCGCTTGTATTTTACGATTTCCTACAAATTGTTTGCAGACATAATATTTATTCATGAACTTTACAACGTAGTTGTGCATTATTATGACTTATGTACTTAATAAATTGTCTACCACCAATTAATTAAAAATCGACATCCAGTCCACTATTTTCAGCAATTATTTTTAAACACAACAGATTAACATATTATGAAATACATAGGCCAAGTAAGCTATAACATCAATTGTAATTTCACTAATTATGGTTCTGCTTTGCAATCGTGGGCGTTAAGCCAAATGATTGATAAAATTGGAGCTGAGTTTGGTTTACAATCCAAATTGATAGACTATTGCCCGATGGTCCTTGAAGATTCTGATTGTTTAAACCCAACAAAAAAAATGTGGGATACGGACGTGAAGGCAAGGCGTATGATTGATATGATGATGCCAGCCATTCGTGTAAATTACAAAAAGTTCGATGACTTTTATACAAATCGTTTCAGAAGAACAAAGAAAAAGTACCATGATGATGACTTCAATGATGTTGTGGTTGACGAGGGCGTTGTGGGATTTGTTTGTGGAAGTGATACTATTTTCTGCATCAATGAGTTTAAAGGATTTGTAGAGGGTTATTATGCAAACTTTGATTGTATGCGAGGAAAAAGCGTCTCATATGCTGCGAGTTTTGGCGACCCAACATTCACAGAAAAGGATTATCTGACTTTGAACGATCGTTTGCAGAATTTTAAGGCTCTAGGAATTCGTGAGTATGACATGCTGCCTTATGTCAAAGAACATGTCAAGGTGCGGGCAGAACGGACCATCGACCCCACCCTTCTTGCAGAATCATCATTATACGACAATATCATTGCCGAGCCTCAGATGCAGGAGAAATATATCCTGCTCTATTCAAGAAGGTATAATAAGAACATGGAACTGTATGCCGAACAAATGGCAAGGCGGATGGGTGTCATATTGGTTGAGATAAGCATTCGTGCCACTAATGCAGAAAAAGGCCATATTATGCGCTACGACGCAGGGGTTGAAGAGTTCCTCTCTTTGGTTAGGCACGCAGAGTGCGTGGTAACCAATTCTTTCCATGGCGTCCTTTTCGCGACACAGCTGCGCACGCCCTTCTATTGTTTTTCACGAGAGCAGGGCGACACCAAGATTGGAGAGGTGCTGCAGCTGTTGGGGTTAAACGACCGAATCATGATCGACGGAACCGAAAAGGTGACTCCCTATGTTGACTATGACTCTGTTCACAATCGTATTGCCGAAGCGAGGAAACCCGCTACCGAATACCTAAGATATGCATTAAGACTTCTGGTTTAATATTATGAGCATCAAGATTACAGACAAGGCTCATTGTTGTGGATGTGAGGCATGTGCGCAGATATGTGTCCACAATGCCATATCAATGGAAGAAGACAATGAGGGATTCAGGTATCCTGTGACAGACTCTACCCTCTGCGTGGGTTGTGGCCTCTGTGAGCATGTGTGCCAGTACAACGAGATGCCTCCAATGCATACTAACGAGAAATATGTCTTTGGCGGCTATCATGCAGATCACGAGGTAAGATTCCAAAGCACATCAGGTGGAGCGTTCTCAGCCATTGCTGATTCTTTCTGCGATGAGAACTATGTAATATTTGGAGCAGAGGCAAGGGGGATGGATGTGTTGCATAGCTTCATTGAAGACAAAACTGAACTGTACAAGTTCAGAAAGTCGAAGTATTCTCAAAGTGTCATAGGAGAGTCATACAAACAAGCAAAGTCTTTTCTCAAGGAGGGCAAGAAGGTACTGTTTTCTGGAACTCCTTGCCAAATAGCCGCTTTGCGATGCTACTTGGGTAAGACAAGTCAAGACAACCTTCTTACCGTAGAGGTCGTCTGTGAAGGAGTCCCGTCTCCGCTTTATGTAAGGAAATGGGACCAGCACCTGAGAAAATGTCATGGGTGTGGCATAGCAAGCATTGACTACCGATACACAGGAAAAGCCTTTATGCAAAAAGGAAAATGGGACTTCCAGCAAGTAAGGGTTGAATATCAAGGCACGAAGAAACCACTTATCAAAGACAGATGGTTTAATCCCTTCTGGTCAATATGGCTCAACCATCTGATGAGCCGCCCATCGTGTTATGAATGCATGTTCACCACAGCAGAGCGCGGAGCTGACATCTCACTCGGTGACTTGTGGGGAGTGCATCTTTATTGTCCCGAACTATACGGTGGCAATGGCGGTTCGTCGTTAATAGTGTGTAACACTGTGAAAGGCAGGTCGGTGGTTGAAAAAGCACAACAGATAATGTATGGCCATGAGCTTGCTTTCGAAGAGGCCCTGAGATATCAAAGTCCGATGCGCAAGCGCATTTCTAAGAATCCCAACAGGAAACGCTTCATGGAAGATCTTCAAAGCGACATGACGTATGGAAGCATCAACAAGAAGTGGGCCAAAAAGCCGTCAATCAAACTTTTGTGGCAAAAATATGTATGGGGTAACAGGCAAAAAGTGTTCTTTTGGAACATCAGAAACAGGAACAAATAAAACATTATAAAGCATGCTGAATTTTACTGTAGGACCGGTGATGTCGAGTGAAGTCGTCCTAGCCATAGGTGCCGAACAGGTACCTTATTTTAGAACTGCTGAGTTTTCTGAGCTAATGCTCGAAAATGAGCAGTTGGTTAAGAAGTTTGCCAATGCGACGAGTGATAGTCGTGCCGTCTTCCTTACTTGTTCTGGATCGGGCGGTATGGAAGCAGCAATAATGAATACCCTCACCAATCATGACAAGGCACTTGTCATCAATGGAGGTAGCTTTGGTGAGCGCTTTGTTGAGTTGCTGACACTACACGACATTCCCTTTACCGAAATAAAGATGGAGAAGGGCAAAGCTCTGAAGCCAGAACATCTTGCACCATATGAAGGGAAGGGATATACGGCTTTCTTGTTTCAGAAACACGAGACATCAACAGGAGTACACTACGATACCAAACTAATAAGCGACTTCTGCAAGAGAAACGCCTGCTTCATGATTGTTGACACCATCAGCACTTTCCTGGCAGATCACTTTGACATGACCGACCTTAATGCTGGTGTCATGATTACTGGAAGTCAAAAAGCATTGGCATGCCCTCCAGGTATCGCTGTAATGATTCTTGCGCCTTCTGCTTTGGAGCGCATAGAGAATACAAAATGCTACTGCCAGTATCTCGACTTGAAGCTTGCCCTAAAAAATCAAGTAAGAGGACAGACACCTTGGACCCCAGCTGTTGGAGTGCTTCGACAAATAAATGCCAGACTGAAAGAGATTGATACAGCAGGAGGAGCAATGGCCGAGGTTGAACGTACAGCAAGGTTGGCAGAGTATTTCCGCAATAAGCTTAAGGAGTACGACCTTCCTTTCACCATTATCAGCGAAAGCCTGAGCAATGCCGTGACACCACTACACCCCACAACACAGTCTGCATACCAGATTTTCCAAATATTAAAAGATGAGTATGGAATGTGGATATGCCCCAACGGTGGCGACATGAAGGATAACGTATTCCGCGTAGGGCATATCGGCTGTCTGACAGAATCTGACTACGATCAGTTGTTGAAAGCATTCATTGACCTCAAAGACAAAAAATTCATCTAATGATTAAGGTTATCACTTACGGAACATATGACCTGTTCCACTACGGACACCAACGGCTTTTAGAAAGAGCCAAAGCCCTCGGCGACTACTTGATTGTTGGAGTTACTTCCGACAGCTTCGATCTTACCCGAGGCAAGATTAATGCCCAGCAGTCTATTATGGAGCGCATAGAATCCGTTAGGGCTACCGGACTTGCCGACGAGATTATTGTTGAAGAATATGAAGGTCAGAAGATAGACGACATAAAACGCTATGGCGTTGACATATTCACCGTCGGGTCTGACTGGAAAGGAAAATTCGACTACCTTAACGAATACTGCAAAGTAGTTTACTTAGACAGAACAGAGGGCGTATCCAGCTCCGAGATAAGGGCTGAGAGAAGAGAGCTGCGCATAGGTCTGGTAGGCAATTCCATCCTCTTGAACAAATTTGAACAAGAGTGCCATTATGTAAATGGAGTATCGGTAAGTGGCGTATGCACAACAGATGACATGGATCTGTCGAATGAAATTATGACTCATTATCTTATAACTGACAGTTTGGATGACTTGTTGAATGTTTCTGATGCTGTATATATTGTTTCGCATCCAACAAGACATTACGAACAGATCAAAAAGTCGTTACTAGCGGGTAAACATGTACTTTGCGAGTCTCCAATTGTGACAAGGACTATGGACTATGAAAACCTCAAAAAGTTAGCACAGGAGCATAATCTGTGTTTGATGGATTCTATCAAGACTGCTTATTCAACAGCCTATAATAGGATGCTTGTATTGGCAAAGGGTGGAAAAATTGGAGACATAATATCCGTCGACTCAACCTGCACTAGTCTGTCTGACTTAGAGAAAAAGACCAAGCGTGGTACCAGTTTAGATGAAGTGTGGAATAGTATCTGTGCATGGGGACCAACTGCTATGTTACCTATTTTTCAATTACTCGGAACAGATTATTCTACAAAACAGATTACATCACATCTGATTGCAAAGGACTTTGATTCGTTTACAAAAATTGATTTTGTCTTTCCCCATGCTGTTGCCTCGCTTAAGGTAGGAAAAGGAGTAAAATCGGAAGGAGAACTTATTATCTCTGGAACAAAAGGATATATTTATGTCCCTGCACCTTGGTGGAAGACTGATTATTTTGAAATTCGCTATGAAAACCCCGCTGAGAACAGACGGTATTTCTATCAACTGGATGGAGAGGGTATAAGATACGAAATTGTAAGCTTTCTCAAAATGATTCAATTAGGGAAGCACATGTCATACATTGAACAATCAGTATCACAAGCAATAATAACAGCGACTGAACATTTTTACAATGGAACTAGTTGTTTACAGATATAGGTATACCTGAATTTTCCATGGTACCGGCTTCCGTCGTCCAGGACTTCCCCATCCGTGACCGCAAGGTAGTTCTTCATGTACGCCGATGTCGCTGGATAAACAAACAAGGGGAAAACGTCGTACAGAACGTATACCCACTGATAGCAAAGGGAACGCGCTACTCTTAGGAGTTCGCTGATTATTTTGCGTACATACACGTTGAAAAATGAGGAAACAAGCCATATATGCATCGTTTAATGTTTTTTCACAATAATAATTCTTATTATTGCCGTTATTATCGTATCTTTGCAGCGAATTGTTAATTAAATTTTATTAAAGTTATGAAAAAGAGTATTTTTGCACTTGTATTAATGTCATGCTTTGCCCTGGGAGCTAAGGCTCAGTGCTTTGTAGGCGGCTCTTTCGGTTTCACCTCTTCAAAGCTTTCCGGCGGCGGTGCTGATAAGGATGGCTCTTCGTTCAAGATTTTGCCAGAAATAGGCTACCAGATGGATGAGGATATGGCAATCGGTCTGCAGATTGGCTATTCACATGGCTATGCAGCCTTCGGCTCGCTGTCTGTGACAGACTTCAAGGCTTTGGTAAACACCGCTATAAGCACATACGCCGACATCTCTGAGGACAACACCAAGCTGAACAGCTTCACCTTTGCTCCCTTCATTCGCTACAACCTTGTGAAGATGGGCAACGCCAAGCTGTTTGTCGAGGGATCGGTAGGCTATAGCAACATAAAGAGCGAAGGCACAGGCAGGGTCGGTGAAAGGAAGATGGACGTGCTAGAGATAGCTCTGCGCCCAGGCATCTCCTATCAGCTGAACAGCAGCATCAGCGCCATGGCCAAGCTGGGTTCACTGGGCTACATGAGTGGCAAGGAGAAGGATAGCGACCAGAAGATTACTCGCTTCGGACTGGATGCAGACACTTACAACCTCATGCTGGGTCTCAACTTCCACTTCTAAGCAATGTGTTTTTAACCTAACAGGCTGTGTGCCGGCAATGCCAATATAAATGGTTGAGCCGCACACAGTTTTTTTTCTTTAAGGATATGAAGAAGTGTCTATTTTTGATTCCTGCCATAGCGCTGATAGCGTGTGGCGACAGCAAGCTGAAGCGTGAGAACAAAGAACTGGAAGAGGAGATAGAAGAACGGCGCGAAGCCCTTGACGAGAGGCAGAAGACGGAGCTGGCCGATGCACGGCAGGAACTTACCCTCACAGACAGCCTGCTGACGGAAGTACGCCGCCAGCACGACGAGCTGCACAAGAAGGTGATGGCCTCCAGTGGACGACTGACAGACAAATCGCCAGAGGTAATAAGGCTTAACAATCTGCGCGGAAAGCGGGACTCGCTCGAAGTAGAATACAAGAAACAGTCACACAAGGTGAAGTTTTTCTTGAAAAAAATGAAAGAGAAAGAAAATATTTAAATTATATTTTGTAACTTTGCACCCAATTATGGACAGATTTGAAAAGACCAATGCTCAGTTTGAGGCTGCCATGGCTGAGTGCAGAGAACTTTTTGCAAGTAAGCTGCACGACTACAGGGCCTCGTGGCGAATACTGCGCCCACAGTCGCTTACCGACCAGCTCTTCATCAAGGCAAAGCGCATACGCTCGCTGGAGGTGAAGCAAGAGTCGATGGTGGGCGAAGGCATACGTCCGGAGTTCATTGGCTTGGTAAACTATGGCATCGTGGGGCTGATACAGCTGGAACTGGGATTTGCCGACACGGTAGACATAGACAACGACAACGCCCTGCGCCTGTATGACAAGTATGCCGAGGATTCACTACAGCTGATGAAACGGAAAAACCACGACTACGACGAGGCGTGGAGGTCAATGCGAGTGAGCAGCTACACCGACCTTATACTGACGAAGATAGAGCGTATAAAAGAGATGGAAGACCTTGCCGCAAAAGGCGACACAGCAAGGGTGAGCGAGGGTGTGGACGCTAACTATATGGATATAATAAACTATTCAGTCTTCGGACTGATAAAGCTCTCTGAGTGAAGAAGCTTCTAGTAAACACTTGCAGGCTGTTGCTGGCCGTGACATTTGTCTTCTCGGGATTCGTCAAGGCAGTAGACCCTCTTGGCACTCAGTACAAGATAGAAGACTACGCCCAAGCCATGCATATAGGCAGTATGATGCCAGGCATGGCAGCGCTGATACTCTCGGTGGCAATGGCAGCGGTGGAGTTCTGTCTGGGCATCTTTCTCCTCTTTGCCATAAGGAGGAGGTTCACGTCGAGGTGCATACTGGCAGTGATGCTCGTTATGACCCCCCTTACACTCTGGCTGGCCCTGGCCAACCCGATAAGCGACTGCGGATGCTTTGGCGACGCGCTGATACTCACCAACTGGCAGACATTGATAAAGAACGTGGTGCTGCTCTGCATGGCGATAGTGGTAGCAC
>CAMYZK010000087.1 GCA_947303825.1 uncultured Prevotella sp.
TGCGGTGGTAATGTCGCTCTCCAATATATTCCTGTTCAGATTCTGATAGAAGAAATTCACGTAGTATTTCCTGTCATTGAGGCTGCTTCCTGCCTTCATGGAAACCTCACCGCTGATGTTAATCACATCGGAGGCAGGTCGTCCGTCGCTGATGGCCACGATGTCCTTTGCACGGTTGGTGAACCTTGTGTCCTGCTGATAGGTGGACAGGCTGGCGGCGGGCACATAGAGCGTTGTGGTTCCGGGGTTTGTCGTTGGCAGGAAGTCGCCGTAGGTGTCTGGCGGCAGCATTGTGCGCAGTATGATGCTGTCGCAGCGGTACCTGTAGCCTCCTATGATGGTGTTGCGGGCCACGGTGAGGGTGCTGGGCAGGTCGAGGCAGCGCAGGCTGTCGCTGCGGAAGGCACTGGCACCAATGTACATGCAGCCCTCGGGCACCTCCACATGCTTGAATCTGCAAGCGTTGAAGGCTTCGCCGCCTATGGTCTGTATCTTTGCTGGCAGGGTCAGGTCTTCGAGACGTGTTTCACCAAACGCACGCACCCCGATGTAAGTAATGCCGTCGGGAAAGTCAACGTGGGTAAGTCTGGTACGCCAAAAGGCACTGCCTTCTATCCTTACGCAGGCTTTGGGAATGTTGACCTCTGCCAGGTTGCCGCATTGGCTGAACATACCGCCGCTGAGAGAGGTCAGCGAGTCGGGCAGGTGAACGCTTGTCAGCGGAGTTTCCAAGAAGTGGTTGTAGCCTGACATGGTGGTGAGCGTCTCAGGCAGGGTAATCTTCTTTATGTTGGAATAGCGGAACATGTCGCTGTTCATCGTGGTACACCCTGCGGGCCACACCACCTCTTCAATAGCCTTATTAAGATAGAAGGCCTGACTGCCAATGCTGGTGATGCGGTCGGGCAGCACAATGCGCTTGGGCGAGGTCATGCCGTAGAACGCCTGATAGCCAATCTTTGTCACCGTCTCGGGAAAGACGATGGTGTCCAAGGCGGTGTAGGCGAAGAAAGCGTCGGGAATCTCGGTGAGGTCGGCGGGCAGGCGAACGCTCTTCAGCTTGCGGCAATAGCTGAAAGTACCAGCGCCCACCTCGGCGGCTGTCGGCAGCCCGTCGGGGAAGGTGAAGCTCTCCAATGCGCCACACTCTGCAAAGGCGTTCTTGCCCGTTATCTTCACACCTGAGGGCAGGGTGAAGGTAGTGAAGCCGGTGGACTGGAATACACCCTCCTTGATTTCCTCAAGACCCGCTGGCAGCTGGATGTTCTTCAGACTGCTACATAACCAGAACGTCTGGTACTCCAAGGTCTTGAGGCCCTCGGGCAGTATGACATTATCCAGACTATAGCAGCGGGCAAAGGCACGGTTGCCTATCTCCGTCACCGTTGCGGGGATGTCGATGGAGGCCAGTTTGCTGCATTCCCAAAAGCAGTTGTCCCAAATCTTGGTCATATTCTGCGGCAGCACCACCGTCTCAAGTTTTGGCAACCCTTGAATCTTCATGCGGTAGTCGCTGCTGTTGGTCACGCCGTACAGGTCGACAAGCACCAGGTTCTTCATCTGGTTGCTGATGACGTTGTAGTCATCCAAATTCAGCAGGCCGGTGACGGTGAGCTCGCTGACGTCGCTCAGCTCACCCAGCTCCTCTATCTGCTCCTGAATCTTCACGAACAGGGTGCCAGGCTCCTCGCAGTGCACCGTCACCTGAAGGTTCAGCTGCGCCAGTGCCATCATAGGCATGGTGAGGAGCAATAGTTGTATTAGCAGTCTTCTCATGTTCTACACTTTCTAATTGTTGAAGCAAGGTTTGCCTGGTCGTTACTTTTGTCTCAGTTCGCTGTCGGGGTGAGCGTCGTTGTAAAGCTTGAGTACCTCTCCTTCCAAACGGCTAAATCCCGGCATAGGACAGTTATGCCCGTCCCATGTCTCGGTCCTCGAAATACCGTTCATGGTGATGGTCACCTGATTTCCATTCAACGAATAGCTGTAGCTATGGCTGAGGCCCTTGTACCATTTGCCGTCGCTGATAACAAGGTGCTCCATATCTAGCACACCACCTTGGTTGAAGCACATGATGGAGTATGACAGTATCTGTCCATTAACATCGTTAGCACTGTACCACTTTGTTCCGACAAGAGAAGCAATCTCGTCATCATCATCGTCATCACCACATGCACTCAGGCTGAAAGCCAAAGCTACGGCAGTCAGCACTATTCCAAAAAATCTAAATGTCTTCATTGTTATTGATTGTTGTTTAGTTAGAATTTTCTACAAAGGTAGGGAAAACCCCATACAAAGCAACTATCAATAAGACGAAAATACTATCAAATCGGGGATATGATAGCATTTTCTATATTCTGTAGCAGAAATAATCAGTATTTCCAAGCAACATGGCTATGGTTGCTTCACCTCCTGCCCCAGCCACACACGGGGCGTCATACCCGTAACAGCCTTGAAGTTACGGAAGAAGGAGGCTTCGGTGGTGAATCCCGACTCAGCGGCGATGGTGGCAGTCTTGACATTGGGCTGTCTACGAAGCAAGTCCTGAGCATGACGCACCCTGTAGGTGTTGACAAACTGCGAGAACGACTGTCCGCTACCACTGTTGATGCACTCGCTGACATAGCTACTGTTTGTGCCGACAAGCACCGCCACATCCTGCACCTTCAGGTCGTTGCGCAGGTAGAGCTGTTCATTGTCCATGAGCCGACAGATGCGCAACAGGAGTTCATTGTCGCCTAGCTGCTGCGGAAGAGTAGGAGTGCTAGTAGGACTAGTATTTCTAGTATCTCTAGAAAGACTAGAATCCCTAGAAAGGTTAGAAGCTCTTTTAGCCCTAGCAACAGCTATCACTATAGCTGCAATGACAACCACTGCCAGCACTACCCACAGCCACACGTTCCATCCTGTTGATGCGGTGACGGCAGGCAAAGGCGTGGCGAAGTGGTAGCGCCAGGCGGTAGCCAGCGGCTTGTAGTTGTCGCAGGGAATGCCGCCCGCCAGAATGAGGTCACCGTCGGGTGTCACGATGGGTATAGTAATAGTGGCGTGCTCAATGGAGTCAGTGTGATAGAGTGTCAATGCAGCCGGACGTTTGCCATAGTCAACAGCCAGCACATACTGGCGGTGGAAGAGGCTATCAACACCCATGACATAGCCTCGCTGACGCTTGCTGTCAACAACAACGGGGCCTTTATAGAAGACAGGACCATACGGGCCTTGCATAGGTATGGGGCAGACCGTGGGTAGCCGCGAGAAACAAAGTCCTAATGGAGCTTGGGAGCTACTAGGACTGCTGGGGCTAATGGGACTGCTGGGACTACTGTGGTTGGGGGTAGTAGTTTTGTTGTCTGGCTGATTAGTGGCGAGAATGATTGCTAATTGTCCGCTTTCGTTGGTGGCTGTCAACAGATAGGAATAGTCACCCTTCTGCTCGTCGCCGATGAAGCAGGCCATGCAGCTGAAAGGCTGATCGGTGGGCAACAGCTTCCACTGCTCTAACAGCGGCACACGAAAGGCCTCGCCCTCCAAGCGGTCGGCCCATACGGTATCGTGCATGCTGGCTCGAATATTGCGTGGCCCCAAAATAATGGCATCGTCGTGGGCTATAGGGAGAATATACGGCAAGTCACGCCCCTGCTTGGCATCCTTGACATGCTGAACCTGGCTACGTCCGTCATAGCAGGCAATGGCATCGTCGGCGAAGTTGTTGCCACTGATGATGACGCGCCCGTCGGCTATCTGCGTGGCATTGGCCAGCGCACGCCGACGGTCTAAGCTGCCGAAGCCCTCGAAGGTATGTGTCAGAGAATGGTATCGCTCAAGCATGAAGGTCTGCCCGATGCCCAACGGCTCTTCGTGGCCACCACCTATAAGCACTTCGCCCGAATGCAACACAACGGCAAAGCCATCATCGTGACTGTATGCCATGGGCATCTGGTGCCACTTGCCGTCAGCAAGATACTCGGCAGTGGGCGTAGGAACAAAGTGGGTGGTATGACCTCCCGTCACTGTCAGCTCACCGTTGACGTAGAAGATGTTATGTCCGCTGCGCGGCATGTTCATGTCGGGCATCCGCTCGGGCACTATGCGTATCAGAGGGCAGGAGTCGCCCTTCAAGGCATCAGCCCTGGCGGTGGCAGTCAGTGCCATTGCCAAAGTAAAAAAACAGAAAAGAGTCCTCATCACTTTCTAGCGCGTTCTATGCGGCAGGTGTGGCATTTCTTCTTCTTGTCGTAGTTGATGCCCACGAGGAGCAGCTCGCCCGTGTACTGGGCCACCTTCTCCGGGTAGTTGTTGCGGCGTATCTGCGATATGGCACTCGTGGCGCCGCGGTTGCACTTCAGCTCGAGGATGATGGCGGGCTTGCTTACGTTCTTGCGCGGCATGAGCACGATGTCGGCGAAGCCCTTGCCCGTGGCCAGCTCGCGGTGGAAGATGTAGTCGCCGTGGGCGGCATAGTAGGCAATGGCGAGCACGCAGGCCATGGAGTTTTCGTTGTAGTAGGAGAGTATGCTGGTGTTCTCCGAGTGGGCCGTCTCCACGAGGCGTGCCACGGTGACAGCGTCGCCGTCGAGGGTGGCGCGCAGCAGCTGGTCCGACTGCTGCAGGGCGTCGGCCACGTGCTGCCAGCGGTTGGCCTTCACGGCGTTCACCATCTCGCCGCCCACCTCGCGGTTGGGGATGTAGCACTCGTCGCTGCGCCAGTCGTAGCCCACATAGCCTAAGTGGATGAGCACGGTGAGCACCTCGTCGCGTGAGTGTATCTCCGAGAGGTCGTTCTGGAAGCTCGTGGGGTCCACCTTGCAGCGCTCGCCGGCAAGCATCGCGGTGATATTGTCCTTCAGCCCGTCGAAGTTCATGTCGATGTAGCCTGCTACGGCACTAAAGGCCCCGGTGCTGCTCCAATAGTTACTGCAACGGCGGCGCCTTATAGCCTGCATCACCGAGTTCGGATTGAATATCGACGGCTCGTCGCCTATTCGGTAGCCGTCGTACCATTTTTCCATTTCCTTGTAGTCCATGTCGTGCTTGCTGCACAGGGCTTTCACCTCCTCACTGGTGAATCCGAAGAACTGCGCCATGTCTCCAGGGTTTACCATGGAGTATTCTGTAAAATTGTTCAGTGCCGACTCGGTCTTATACTTCTTTATTGGCAGTATGCCCGTCATGTACACCCCGGCAAAGACATCCACGGCCGAGACATCCTTGAACATACGGCGCAGCAGGTTCACAAAGTCATCCTTCACCCGGCGGTTGTCACAGTACATGCGTATGACGGCATCCCACTCGTCGATAATCATAAAGAAACGGTCGCCCGTCTCAGCCTTGATGTACTGCAGATATTCCATCAGATGGTCGCCCTCATTATAGGACACCTGCGGATATGCCTTGCTCACATCGGTGATAAGTTTTCTCTGGATGTTGCCTACGATGTCCTCTTCTTCCCCCGCCGACGTGAAGGCGGTCATGTCCACGTAGATGACTGGGTATTTGTTCAGGTGCTGTTCGAACGAGGGGTCGCCGGCTATCGCTAGGTCGGCGAAGAGCTGTCGCGAGTCGCAGGAGTGGTCGTAGTAGGCGGCCAGCATCTCTGCCGCCATCGACTTGCCGAAGCGGCGGCTGCGCGTCACGCAACTCAACTTCTGACGCGTGAAGAGCGTCTGGTTCACTACTGCTATCAGTCCCGACTTGTCGACATATTCGCTGTTGCGTATCTGCCGGAAGCCCTCATTGCCCTTGTTGATGTATATTCCCATAGGATATATAAGCTATTTATGAAATACGATTTCTCGCCCTCGATGAGTAAGTTTGGTGTTGCCCTCTGATTACACGTTGCAAAAATAAGAAAAAATCCCCGAATCACAAAATGATTGGGGATTTTTCTGTCTTTCAGTGCATCGCTATGCCACGTCCTATCTTCGCCGCCCGAAGGCGGGCTGGTCAGTGTATGTGCCGTTGGGCGTGCTGACATCGGTGCCGCCACCGGTGTAAGCCGCCTGCCGCACGGTGAGTACGAGTGTGTGTCGCTCGATGCGATGAAGATGTGTTTTCTCATAATGCTTTGCGATAATATAATTTGCGCAAAGATAACGAAAAGCATCGGAAGCGGACTACCATATACTGAAAAAAGACTGCCAAACAGCATTTGGCAGTCTTTTTTGGGCAGAAACCCTTTCTGTGGCCAGCCACGGTCATGTATGCTGGCTGACCCACTCGCGGGTGGTCATGCCGGTGGTTTCCTTGAAGGTGCGGAAGAAGGAGTGCTCGCTGCTGGAGCCGGCGCCGGTGTAAATCTCGGTGATGGGATAGCCGACTGCTGGCGGGCCTGCACTTCAGGGTTGTAGTCACAGGCCAATGATTCTTGGGCCAGCCGCAGGTGGGCACAGACTTCGCCTGTGCCCACCTGCGGCGAAGGAATCCGGCCTATGAACCCGGCGTTGTTGTAGTGCAGGGGAATGGTGAACGTCACCGACTTCCACTGCCGCAGCAGGGGCACCGAAAACGGCTCACCCCGCAAGCGGTCTACGATGGCTGCGCGCAGAGGCAGCAGGGCCAGGAGCGCCAGTAGTGTGCTTAGAGGTTTTTGCATTTTCAGGGGGGGGGGAGGCAGTTTCAGGCCCAGTGCTCAGAAGGCCGAGGCCTTGAGTCGCAGGCCGGCCTTCTCGTCGATGCCGAACATGAGGTTCATGTTCTGCACGGCCTGCCCAACAGCACCTTTAAGGAGGTTGTCGATGACAGAGGTGACGAGCAGCTTCTCGCCATATTTCTCGATATGCACCAGAGCCTTGTTGGTGTTCACCACCTGCTTCAGGTCGAGCGGCTTGTCGCTGTAATGGGTGAAGGCAGCATCGCGATAGAAGTCACGGTACTCCCACGCGATGTCTTCGAATGGCACAGGCGTCTTTATAACGGCTGTACAGAAGATGCCCCGGGCAAAGGGTCCCCTGTAGGGGATGAAGTCGATGTCAACATCAAGATAGCCCTGCACCTGCCGTAGCGACTGGCGAATCTCGGCAATGTGCTGATGCTGGAACGGCTTGTAGATGCTCATGTTGCAGGCCCGCCAGGAGAAGTGGGTGGTAGAACCGGGCTTCTGACCGGCTCCGGTGGAGCCAGTGATGGCGTTGACGCTCACATCCTCCTTCAGCAGGTTCATGTGGGCAGCGGGAAGCAGAGCCAACTGAATGGCAGTGGCAAAGCAGCCGGGGTTGGCAACACGCTGTGCCTGTGCTATCTCTGCCTTGCTGATTTCAGGAAGACCATATACCCAGCCGTCTTGAGCTGGTGTGTCTTCACTCTTCACCCTGAAGTCCTGTGCCAGGTCGATAATTTTAACATGCCCGGGAATGGTGTGCTCACTGAGGAACTGGCGGCTCTTGCCGTGCCCAAAACAGAAGAACACCACATCGACCTGCTCAAAGGGCATCTGGTCGGTGAAGCGTAAAGGGGTGTCACCCACAAGTCCCTCGTGCACGTCAGAGACCATGTTGCCGGCATTACTCTCACTATGGGCAAAGACTATCTCTGCCTCGGGGTGGTTGAGCAGCAGACGGATAAGCTCACCGCCTGTATATCCTGCCGCACCAAGGATTCCTATCTTTATCATGTTAGTTCTTGAGTTTGTGAGTTCTTGAGTTTGTGAGTTCTTCTTAATACTTAACTCTTGTTCTGGAAATCTTTTTTACGCAGCACGAAGGAGTTTGACAGGTATTTCTCGCGCACTATCTTGTTCTCGGCCAGCTCCTCTGGCGTGCCATGGAAGAGTATGCGCCCTTCAAAGAGCAGATAGGCACGGTCGGTGATGGTGAGCGTCTCCTGCACATTATGGTCGGTGATGAGTATACCAATGTTACGGTCTTTGAGCTTCCACACTATCTGCTGTATGTCTTCCACAGCAATGGGGTCTACGCCGGCGAAAGGCTCATCGAGCATGATGAACTTAGGCTCAATGGCCAGACAGCGGGCTATCTCTGTGCGGCGACGCTCACCACCCGAGAGCTGGTCGCCCTTGTTGCGGCGCACCTTCTCCAGGCGGAACTCGGCAATAAGGCTCTCGAGCTTCTCCTTCTGGTAGGCTCGCGGCTTACCAGTGTTCTCCAGCACAGAAAGGATATTGTCTTCTACCGACATCTTACGGAACACAGAGGGCTCCTGTGCAAGATAGCCTATTCCGGCACGGGCACGCTTGTAGACGGGATAGTCGGTGACTTCCTTGTCGCCCAAAAAGATGTGACCGCCATTGGGAAGCACCAAACCGGTGGTCATGTAGAACGACGTGGTCTTTCCTGCGCCATTGGGACCCAGCAGACCCACTATCTCGCCCTGGCGCACGCTGAAGCTCACATCGTTTACCACAGTGCGCTTGCCATATCTCTTAATAAGGCCCTCAGCACGAAGCACAATGGGCTCTTCTGGCGTTTGATCGTCAGTTTGGTCGTCTGGGAGACTGGTCGTTTGGCCGTCTGGGAGACTGGCCGTTTGGTCGTCTGGGAGACTAGCCGTTTGGTCGTCTGGGAGACTAGCCGTTTGGTCGTCTGGGAGACTGGTCGTTTGGTCGTCTGGGAGACTGGCCGTTTGATCGTCTGGGAGACTGGCCGTTTGGTCGTCTGGGAGACTGGCCGTTTGGTCGTCTGGGAGATTAGAGGTATCATCCAGTGGAAGTGGCTCCAACGGCAACTCCTCTATGCGGCTGTCCTGTTCTTCTGTCATTGTAGTATGTTGTTTCAAGTATTGAAGATGTCACATTCCACTTTACTCAATCAGCTTGCAAAGCTGATAACTCCCTGCACCGGCTCCGACGTGTCAGCACGTTGCGGCTCTGCCACATTGCTATTCTGACTGCCAATGCTTGCCAGTATCTCCTTGGTGCGCTTATAGGTGGGTGTCTGCTCTACAGCCGAGATGACATCGTCG